>JAUUZB010001143.1 GCA_030590185.1 Deltaproteobacteria bacterium | reverse complement strand
CTGGGCAGAGAATCGTGCCGCCGGCGGCTGCGCGTTCATCATCGAGCTACCGGCAACACAGCCCGGCGTCGAGGAGCCGGGTCCCTTGGCGCTCATCGTCAACATGGGTGACGGGCTCAGCGAAGAGATCGAGGAATTGCGGGCCCGCTTGGGCCGGGCAGGCTTGGCAACCCAGACGGCGCTCGACACGCAACAGGCCCGGAGCCTCGTGGAGAGCGAAGACCCGGACATGGTGCTGTGCGTTGGGGTCGGTGCCGACGCCGGTCGTGATCGCCTCTGCGAGGAGCTGTGCGGGGAGGCCGGTTGCCAACGCGTGGTCGCCGGCATCACCATCGGCACCGACGAGGCACCCGCCTGCGAGCGCACCTTGAGCCAACCGCTACTCGACGTGGAGCTCAGTGGGCTGGTCGAGGAGACGCGCCTCGCGCGACGCAAACGACGGGGCTCGACATGAGCGGCTACCGAATCTTGGTGGTGGACGACGACCCGTCGACCCACGAAATATTGGGCGAGTACCTGAGCAACGCCGGCCTCACCATGATCAGCGCCGCTGACGGCGCCGAGGGCTTGGCGTTGATGAAAAAAAAGCGACCAGACGTCGTCCTGCTCGACATCCAGATGCCGGTGATGGACGGCATGGAGGCCCTCGCAGCGATCCAGGGGGACCCCACGCTCGAGGACACGCCGGTGTTGTTCCTGACCAACCTCGACCGCGGCTACCTGAAGGTCAAGGGCCTCGAGCTCGGCGCCCAAGACTACATCATCAAGCCCTTTGACAAGGCCGAGCTCTTGGCGCGCATCAAGGTCGCCCTGCGACGCAGCGCCCGCTACCACCGGGCCAACGCGTCGTTGCACGGCAATCTCGCCGACCTGAGCCTCCCGGAGTTGCTGCAGACCTTTGAGCTCGGCAACAAGGACGCCTCGTTGGCTCTGCCGGATATCGACGGCGAGATCGTCATGGTCGCGGGACGACTGGTGCACGCCCGACAGGGCGCCTTCATCGGGAGCCGGGCGCTGGAGCGGATCTTCTATCTCGAGCGCGGCGCCTTCACGGTCGATTTCGGCGAGGCAGCCAACGACCGTACCCTCGAGGAGGAGCGCTCGGTCTCGGCGGTGATGCGCATCCTACCCATGGTGGACGAAGCCCGCCGTGCCGCCGCTGATCTGCCGCCACCCGAGACGGTGATCGAGGCGGCCGGGGAGCGGAGCGGGGATGATGATCTGGCGGCGTTGATCATGGCCCTGCCCACCCGTCTCGACGACGCGGTGGCGCACCTGCCCGGATCGCTCGAGGAAAACGTGGCCACGTTGAGGGACGCCCTCGGCGGGGGCCGGCTGAGGGCCGCAGACGGCGGCCCTCCCAAGGAGTAACAGAGATGGCGGCGATCATAGCAATTGCGAGTCAAAAGGGCGGGGTAGGAAAGACCACCACCGCCCTGAATCTGGGTTTCAGCCTGAGCCGCCTCGGGGCGAAGGTGCTGTTGGTCGACGGCGACCCCCAGGGGGGCCTGGCAAACGCCAGCAACCTGAAGAAGCGCACCCGCGCCGGCCTGGTGGATCTGTTGGCCGGCCGGCTGCAAGCCGCGGAGGTGATCACCTGGTCCCGTGACGGAGCCATGGCGGTGGTCGGGGCGGGTGTGTCGACGCCAGAGGATGTGCGGCTGTTCGAGAGCCACGCGGCGAGCGGTGCGCTCGGCACCCTGCTTCAGGACCTGGCCCCTGGCTTCGACTACGTCCTGATCGACACCCCGGCCGGTATCGGTGGTCTCGTGGCAGCGCTGTTGGCGGCGAGTGACTCGGTGATCATCGCCCTGGCGCCGCGGCCGTTGGCGGTCAAGAGCCTGCCGGGCTTCCTCAAGCTCCTCGCCGAGTTGGCCAAGGAGCACCGGGTGCGTTTGAACGGCGTCGTGGTCACGATGATGGACCTACTGTCCAACGTCGACTCCACGGTGCAAGCCCAGCTCAAGGAGCAACTTCCCGCCGAGGTGCTCTTCGATACCGTGATCCCCCAGGAGGAACAGTTCGAGATCGCCAGCCTGGAGGCGGCGCCGGTGGCGATGCTGGCGGATGCTGGCGAAGCGGCTCGCGCCTACCTCGACCTGGCCATCGAGCTCAAGACCCGCGAGCTCAAACGAGGAATGAAGGAGGCCGGCAATGACCGAGCTCTGGGACTTTTCTGAGCTGCAGGAGTCGGCTCAACTGTGCGACGCGTTGCTGCAGCGCGACGCGGTGGAGCCGCCCAAGACCGAAGCCCCGTCGGTGGTGGCGGCGCCGATCCCGGTGGTGGCGGCGCCGCTTCCGGCGAGCCCATCCCCAGCGGTGCGATTGGTGCCACCCTCGGCTCCCCCCGCCCCGACGCCGGAGCCGGAGCCAGTTGTGGCCCCGACCCCGGAGCCAACGCCGGTTGTGGCCCCGACCCCGGAGCCTGCGTCCGTTGTGGCCTCCACCCCGGAGGCAACGCCAGTTGTGGCCCCCACCCCGGAGCCAGCGTCCGTTGTGGCCCCGACAACGGAGCCGGTCTACCGGGATGACCGCCTCCAGAACACCCTGGCGTCGATGTGCCGGCGCGGCGCCTTTGCCGGTGCCGTGCTAGCGGACAACG
>JAUUZB010000299.1 GCA_030590185.1 Deltaproteobacteria bacterium | reverse complement strand
GGCAAAATTTACGATAGGCACCAAACCACGGGCGAAGGTGAATTTGCTGGACGCCACTTCCCTCGGTCCGACCCCCGTGCGCTTCCGGTTCGGCCATCGAGTCACCTTCCGGCTCATGGATCGCTCGCGAAAACTGCGTCAACTGGTAACCCTCGTCGTACGAGATGAGGACGGACCCGGCGACCCCACCGCCCTAGGACCGGCGCCCGAGTCGTGAGCGGCGTGGAGCAGGGGACCTGCCGTTGTTGGGGACCGCCCCGGTACCGCTCGGAAATCCTAGCCAACCCCCGCCGGGGCAATGGGTTGATTGGCCTTGTGCGGCGAAAGAAACTGCGTACGATGGCCGTCCCTCGCTGGCGCTAGTGGCGCGGCGGGCTGAGGAATGGGTCGACTCATGAAGAAACTTGCCTTCCGGCGAATTGCCATCATCAATCGGGGGGAGCCAGCAATGCGGCTCCTGCACGCGGTTAGGGAGCTCAACCAAGAGCACGGCTGGAAGCTGCAGACCATCGCCCTCTACACCGATCCCGATCGCCGCTCGATGTTCGTCCGCGAGGCCGACGACCGCTACCACCTCGGAGAGGCGACCTACATCGATTCACGCGACCAGCAGCGCAAGAGCAGCTACCTCGACTACGAGGGGTTGAAGCGCGCCCTGGTCGAAACCCGCGCCGACGCCGCCTGGGTGGGCTGGGGATTCGTCGCTGAGCACGCCGAGTTCGTCGACCTGTGCGACTCGTTGGGGGTCAACTTCATCGGTCCCTCCGGCGACGTGATGCGCAGCCTCGGCGACAAGATCGCCTCGAAGAAGCTCGCCGAGAAGGCTGAGGTTCCGGTGGCCCCGTGGAGCGGGTGTGCCGTGCCGACCATCACCGAGGCGCGGCGTCACGCCGAGGCGCTCGGCTATCCGGTGATCATCAAGGCCAGCGCCGGCGGTGGTGGCCGGGGGATCCGCCGCGTCAAGCGCCCGGAGGATCTGGAGACCGCCTTTGACAGCGCCAGGAGCGAGGCCCTCAAGTCCTTTGGCGACGACACGGTCTTCCTCGAGGAGATGGTCGTCGGCGCGCGCCACGTCGAAGTTCAGATCGTTGGCGACAAGCACGGCACCGTCTGGGCGGTGGGCGTGCGCGACTGCACGATTCAACGCCGCAACCAGAAGGTGATCGAGGAGGCCCCCTCGCCTGCCCTGAGCGCCGACGAGGACAAAGCCCTGCGCGCCGCGGCCGTGCGGCTGGCCAAGGCGGCCGGCTACTACAACGCCGGCACCGTGGAGTGCCTCTTCGATCCTAAGAACCGTAGTTTCTGCTTTATGGAGATGAACACCCGGTTGCAGGTCGAGCACCCGGTCACCGAGGAGACCACCGGACTCGACCTCGTCAAGCTGCAACTCCAAATCGCCTCCGGTGAGGCGCTCGAGGGTGAGCCCCCCGCGCACGTCGGTCATGCCATCGAGGTGCGCCTCAACGCCGAGGATCCGGACAACGACTTCGCGCCGGCGCCCGGTCGCATCGAGTTGTTCGACATGCCGACCGGTCCCGGGATCCGCATCGACACCGGCGTCAGCCGCGGGGATTCGGTCCCCCCCGACTTCGACTCGATGATCGCCAAGTACATCGCATTCGGCCGCGACCGCGGCGAAGCGCTGGGTCGACTGCGCCGGGCGCTGCTCGAGAGCGCCGTCGTGATCCGTGGTGGCAGTAGCAACAAGGCCTTCCTGCTCGAGTTGCTCGCCCACCCCGACGTCGTCTCGAGTGACAACGACATCGGCTGGCTCGACCGGCTCACCGAGGAGCGCGGCGACGGTACGCGACCGTTGGCCGACGTGGCGCTGCTGCGTGCCGCCATCGACGTCTACGAAGAGGAGTTCTCGCTGGAAAAGGCGCGCTTCTTCGCCGGCGCGGCGCGTGGGCGGCCCGTGGTCAACCCGGAGATCGGCTGCAAGGTCGAGCTGGCCGCGGCCGGTCAAACCTACGAGCTCGAGGTGTTCAAGTTGGGCGCCAACCTCTACCGCTTGCGGGTCGAGGACTGCACCATCGAGGTCACCATCGACCAGCAGAGCGAGCACGCCGGCTGGATGACCGTTGGCGGCAAGCGCCACCGCGTGATCTCCATCGTCGACGGGCCGCGCCACTTCGTCGAGGTCGACGGCATGCCGCACAAAATCTCGCGCGACGAGGGCGGTATGGTACGCGCCCCAGCGCCCGCCGTGGTGCTCTCGATCTCGGTCGAGCCCGGCGACGTGGTCGCTCAGGGTGACCAGTTGCTGGTGCTCGAGGCGATGAAGATGGAGATGGCCGTCAAGGCCCCCTTCGCCGGCAAGGTGCGTAGCATCGAGATTCTGCCCAACCAGCAGGTCGACGCCGGCGCGCCGCTCGTCATGGTCGAGCCCGAGGGCGACGACGATGACGCCGCCGAGGGTGAGCGCATCGCCTTCCAAGCGAGCCAAGAAGCTACGGACAGCCCCGTGCACGACCAGGCGAGCGCCGTGCTCACCGAGCTCAAGCGCGTGCTGCTCGGCTACGATATCGCCCACCCCGATGTGGCCGTGCTGCGCAAGCGGCGGGCTGCGATCTGCGAGCAGCTGCCACCCGACGACCCGGAGCTGTGGCGCCTCGAAGACGAGCTGATCGGCATCTTCGGCGACCTGTTGCCGATCTTCCGCCGTGAGTCCAACGGCGACCCGGTGAGCGCCGAAGAGCACCTGCAGTCCTACCTGCGCTCGGTCGAGGCACGTGGCGAGCGGCTGCCCGAGCCCTTTATCGCCTCCCTCGAGGCGGTGCTCCTGCGCTACGGCATCAACGACCTCGAGCGCACACCGGCGCTCGAGTCTGCCTTGGTCTTCTTGCTCAAGTCCCGGGCACGGCTCGACCGCAGCGCCGACCAGATATTCGGGCTGCTCGAGCGACGGCTGCAAAACGCCGAGGCGATCGAGGGGCTGGCCACGCCGGAGTTCCGCCAGGTGCTCGGTCGATTGATCAGCGAGACCCACGGACGCTACCGGCCCCTCAACGACGTGGCGCGCGAGCTGCGCTACGTGCTCTACGATCGTCCCTTCCTGGCCCAAGCGCGCCAGGACACCTACACGCAGGTGGAGGCGCGCCTGGCCGCGCTGGCCGAGGAGACCCCGGCCACGGACCCAGAGGCGCGGACCGAGCAGGTGGGCGAGCTGGTCAACTGCCCGCAGCCGATGGTCAGCTTCTTCGCCAACACCTACCCCGACTCCAACCCGATGCGCGCCCTCGCCGTGGAGGTGATGCTGCGGCGCAACTACCGCATGCGCGATCTATCCAACCTCGTCGTCGCTGAGCAGGACTGCCACCACGTGGCAACCGCCGACTTCGAGCACAAGGGTCGGCCCGGCCACGCCATCGTCACGGCGAGTGATTTCAGTGGGGTCGCCGCCGCCATCGAGGCCCTGCACCCCATCGTCGAGGGCTACCCCGCCGGCGAAGATATCTTCGTTGACGTCTGCACCTGCAACGACGACATCGACGACCTCCCGGAGCTCGCCCGCCTAGCGTCGAACGCGCTCGCCGCGGCCAACACCTCCCATGCCCTGCGCCGCGTCTGCGTCGCGGTGGTCAAGCCGGGGAACCTGCGTACCCTGCGTTACTTCACGTTCTTGCAAACCGAGATGGGTTTCGTCGAGCAGGAGGTCCTGCGCGGTGTCCATCCGATGCTCGCCGAGCGGCTCGAGCTGTGGCGTCTCGTGAACTTCGAGACCAAGCAACTGCGCGTCTCCGACGATATTTACCTGTTCCACGCCGTGGCGCGCGACAACCCGAAGGACGAGCGCCTGCTCGCCCTGCTCGAGATCCGCGACATGACTCCCGTGCTCGGCAAGAACGGTGAGGTGCTCGACATCCCGAGCATCGCGCGTCTCTACCTCGAGGCGCTCTCCTACATCCGCGACTTCCAGTCGCGCCGCAACCCGCGCCAGCGGCTGCACTGGAACCGGGTGCTGATGTTCGTCCGCCCAGACGTGGCGGTCGATGTCGATACGGTGCGCAAGATTACCCGCCGCCTCGCCCCGGCCGCCAAGGGCCTCGGTCTCGAGAAGGTCGTGGTGCAGGTAAACCTGCGCAACCCGGAGACCGGCGGGGTTGGGATGAAGGTGATCCACGCTTCGAACCGTGCCGGTACGGGGCTCGAGATCCGCATCGTCGACCCGTCCGACAAGCCGATCCGTTCGGTCACTCCCTACGCCCAGCGGGTGGTGCGCATGCGCGCCTTCGGGTTGGTCTACCCTTACGAGATCATCCGCATGCTCACACCGACCGGCGGCGATGGCACCGAGGCGGAGTTCCCCCCCGGCAAGTTCGTCGAGCACGACATCGACGAGACAAAGGCGCTCGTCCCCGTCGAGCGCCCGCTCGGTTCGAACACGGCCAACGTGGTGCTCGGCGTGATCGAGAGCACCACGGCAAAGCACCCAGAGGGCATGAAGCGCGTCATCTGCCTCGGCGACGGCAGCCGCTCGATGGGCTCTCTGGCGGAGCCGGAATGCCGGTTGCTGATGGAGGGCATCGACCTCGCCGAGCGCATGAAGGTGCCCTTCGAGTGGTTCGCCGTCTCCTCCGGCGCCAAGATCTCGATGGACGTCGGCACGGAGGGCCTCGACTGGATAGCAAGAGTGATCCGCCGCCTCGTCGAGTTCACCCAGGCCGGCGGCGAGGTCAACATCATCATCCCCGGCGTCAACGTGGGCGGACAGTCCTACTTCAACGCCGAGGCGACGATGCTGATGCACACCCGCGGCATCCTGATCATGACGCCCAACGCCTCGATGGTGTTGACCGGCAAAAAAGCGCTCGATTACTCCGGCGGCGTCTCGGCCGAAGACAACCAGGGCATCGGCGGCGTCGAGCGCATCATGGGCTTCAACGGCCAGGCGCAGTACGCCGCCAAGGATATCGCCGATGCCTGCCACATCCTCTTTCGCTACTACGAGCACAGCTACGTGCAGCCGGGAGAGCGTTGGCCGCGGCGCGTGGAGACGACGGATCCGGCGACCCGCGACGTCTGCGAGTCCCCCCACGCCGTGATCGAGGGAACAGACTTCAAAACCGTTGGTGAGATCTTCGCCACCAAGACGAACCCCGACCGCAAGAAGCCCTTCGACATCCGCTCGGTGATGGGCGCCACCGTCGACAGCGATCTCGACCCGCTCGAGCGCTGGAGCATGATGCGCCTCGCCGAGACCGCGGTCGTCTGGGACGCACACCTCGGAGGCTACCCGGTGACCCTGATCGGCATCGAGTCCCGCCCGCTGACCCGGTTGGGTTTCGTGCCCGGCGACGGCCCGGACGTGTGGACCGGCGGGACGCTCTTTCCGCGCTCCTCCAAGAAGGTCGCCCGCGCCATCAACGCGGCGAGCAACAACCGCCCGGTGGTGGTGCTCGCTAACCTCTCGGGCTTCGACGGCTCCCCGGAGTCGATGCGTGAGTGGCAGCTCGAGTATGGCGCGGAGATCGGGCGTGCGGTGGTCAACTTCGGCGGACCGGTCATCTTCTGCGTGATCTCGCGCTACCACGGCGGCGCCTACGTCGTCTTCTCCTGCACCCTCAACGACAACATGCAGGTGGCGGCCCTCGAAGAATCCCGCGCCTCGGTGATCGGTGGCGCACCGGCGGCGGCGGTGGTCTTCCCGCGCGACGTCAAAGCCCGGGTGTTGGCGGACCCGCGCATCAAGGAGGCGCAGGCGGCCCTCTCCAAGGCCGGCGACGACGGCTCCCGCGGGCGGCTGCGCGCCGCGTTCGCCAAGGTTCAGGCGGTGGTCTTCGCCGAAAAGCAGGGCGAGGTCGCCGACTACTTTGACTCGGTTCACAACGTGCAACGCGCCAAGGACGTGGGCTCGTTGCACGACATCGTCGCCCCGCAGAAGCTGCGCCCCTGGCTGATCGAGGCGGTCGAGCGTGGCATGGAGCGTGAGGGGGGCGCCTAGCGCCAGTCAATTTCACCTCCCACCCGGCGCTTGGTATTGAAGGCCCGCTGCCCTTCACCTATCCTCCTGACGCACCTCCTTTG
>JAUUZB010000509.1 GCA_030590185.1 Deltaproteobacteria bacterium | reverse complement strand
CGACAAGCTCTCCCTGTTCGGGCGCCGGCCGTGACCAGGACCGGGCGGTTGCCCTGGCCTCGTCCCTTTGGCAGCATCCACCACGAGCTATCGATAACGTGCATCCCGAGGTCTCGCCATGGATCCCATCCTCCTCCGACATCGATTCCTGATCGCGCTCCCGATCGGCATCGTCCTCCTGCTGGGCAGCGCCTGTGACGCACCGCCGCCGGCGCCGGAACCGGCGAAAAAGCAGCTGATCAAATGGGACGTGCCACCGCCGAAGAAACACCGCCGTCGCATTGGCCGGCCGGCAAAACCCTCCGGCAAGACCCTCGCCGCCCTAGGGTTCGAGGATAGCTTCATCGGCGTGGCCGCCAAGAGTTGGTGCAGTGAGGCGCTCAGCGTCGAGGAGCCGGCCTACATCGATCCGGACAAGGTCTACATCACCAGCGCCGAGGAGCAGAAGACGGTGCGCGCCCTGGTGGCAAAGATGAAGATCCTGCGCGGCCTGTTGGCGCCTGAGCCGCCACCCGCCGCCGAACGAAAGAAGGAGCGCGAGAAGCGCGAGACCGCCCTCGCGGCCCTCGAGAGCCAGGTCGCCTCCCTCGGCAAGATGGCGCCGGTCCAACTCCAGCTCGACCGGGGCGGCATCCTGGCCAAGCTCGGTCGGGCCGACGAGGCCAAGGAAATCTTCTACCCGATGTTTCAGAAGCGCCAGTTCATCGCGGCGGAGCACGGCCTCCAGGCCACCTGCCTGCTGACCCGGGAGATGTGGCCCAAGGGTCGATTGTTCTGGAAGCCCTGGTCGGAGGATGAGCTGCCGCTGATCACACCGATCCAGAAAACCCAGACGCCGGTGACGCCGCCGCTACTCTCCACGATCGACACCGCTCTGGCCGCGGTAAAAAAGGGTGACGAGGCTGCGGCCATCGCCGCCGATGCTGCCCTGCGCAGCTTTGCCGCCGGCCGGTACTACGCCGAGGTCGAGCCGGTGCTGGCCTGGGTCGTGCTGTCGGCCCTGGTGGAGATCAATCCGCGGGATGCAGCGCTCTGGGAGTGGCGGGGTGTGCTCGCCCACCGTTTCGGCTTTGACGGCGCGGCCAAGGCGGACGCCTACCGCGGCTGTTTTCTCGGCAACGAGACCGCCTGCATCCTCGCCCAGTGGCTCAACCTGGCCAAGGAGCTGGCGGTGGCCGGCGACGTGCGGCACTACTGGCCGCTGGACGAACGGAGCATCGACTAGGGACGGCGGGCAACCACGACCCAACCCTCCACCGGCTCACCCTGCTCCCGGCGCAGAACATCGGCGTCGAGGGCGACGATCTCGAGGGCGGCGTCGGTGATCCCCTGGCGTACATAGCTCTCGCCGTGGCTGTACCGGCCGGTGGGGTGCAGCGCAAAGGTGGGGGCGTCGCCGCGCTCCAGGGTGAAGGCGATCAGGCCCTTGGGACGCAGGGCGGCGGCGGCGGCGGCTAGCGCGGTGTCGAGGGCGCCAAAGTAGACCAGCACGTCGGCGGCGACGATCAGATCGAAGGCGTTCGGCTGCACGTTCAGAAACTTGGTGAGCTCTGCCGTTTCGAGGCGCTGGTAGAGGCCGAGCGCTTCGGCACGTTCGAGCATGCGGGGCGAGAGGTCGACCCCGATCAACTGCTCCGCGTAGTCCGCTAGCCACCCAGCGCACAACCCGGTGCCGCACCCGGCGTCGAGCACCCGGTGGCTGCCGTTCGGTTCGCAACCGGCCGCCGCAACCGCGGCCTTCAATAGCTCTGGGGCCCGGTAGTCCAGCCCCGCCAGCACGTCTCCGAAGTTGGTGGCGAAGTTGTCGAAGGTTTGTTGCACGTAGGCATCCGAGGCGCGCCGCGGATTTTCCCCACGGGCGGCGGCCACCATGTGCTGGGCTATCGGGTTGTCCGGATCGCGATCCAACCAGGCGACATAGAGGGCCTGCGCCTCGTCACCGCGGCTCAGGCGCCGGTAGAGTCGGGTGAGGTTGGCGTAGGCATCCCAGCACCGGGGGTCGAGCTCGATGGCGCGCCGGTAGGTGGTGATCGCCTCGTCGAAGCGCTCGAGGTCGCACAGGGCGCTACCGAGGTTGTTTTGGGCCGCGGCTGAGCTCGGGCTGAGCTCGGTGGCGCGCGAGAACCAACCCAACGCCCCGGGGCGATCACCACGGCGTTTGGCAACCGTACCGAGGCCAGCGAGGGCGGCGGGCTCGTGCGGTTGGTGCCCCAGGGCCCGGTCGAAGCTCTTCTCGGCGGCGTCGAGGTCGCCACGTTGTTCCTGAATATCGCCGAGGTTGATCCACAGGCGGGCCCGGTCCACGGCGCTCCAGGCGGCCCCGCGGCTCAGGGACTCGGCATGGGCGAAGGTGGAGAGCGCCGCCTCGAGCTCCCCGGCGGCACGCAGGCCGACCCCGAGGTTGTTGTGGGCCACCGCCAGATCCGGCGCCGTGTCGACCGCCATCCGTAGGCTGACCAGGGCGGCCTCGGTCTCGCCGTGATCGAGCAAGGCGATCCCGAGGTTGGTCTGCAGGCGTCCCTGCAGGGGGGCGGGCAACTCCGCCGTTGATGCGAGCTGCACCGCACGCCGGTATTGCTCGACGGCGTCGTTGAGTCGCCCGAGGCGTTTGAGCGCGGTGGCCAGGCGCTCGGCCACGGTCGGTTGATCGGGATCGAGCGCCAAGGCGCCCTCGAAGGCGCTCACCGCCGCATTCGGATCCCCGCTCTCGAGCAGCACGTTACCGAGGTTGCCGAGGGTGGCGGGGTGCTCGCCGGCGACCTCGATGGCGCGCCGGATGGCGCGGATCCCAGCCTCGGAGTCGCCCCGTTGGTGGGCGAGGAGCCCGCCGAGGTGCAGGGCATCGGCGTCGTCCGGGTCGGCCTCGAGCAGGAGGCGGTAGAGCTCGGCGGCCTCACTGAGCTGGCCTTGCTCGTGCAACGCCACGGCGGCGCGCAATTTCTCGTCACGGTGGGGGCCTCGGGCGGTGGCCGGAATGAGTCGGCCTTTTTTCTGGCGACGCCGGCGCCTGGCCACCTCAGCCCTCCCCGGGGGCGTCGTCGCGGCGCTTGACGAACCAGACCAGCCGGCCCACCTGAGCACGACCGCGCTGTGAGTGGCCCATGCCCTGGTACGGGCGGGTCTCCACATCGACGTGCACGCCGGTCTCGAGGGTGCCGGCGGCGACCGTGTCGCCATCGCAGAGCATGGTCTGGGCGTCCATCAGGGCGAGACCACCGGAACGCCCGGTCTCGTCGACCACAAAGGCGGCGCCACACTCGCACCGGCCGCCGAGGGCACCCTCGGGGCTGAAGACGTCAGCCACCCGTTTTGGGGTCGGGATCCACTCGAAGCAAAACGGGCACCCTACCCGTACCGCCTGCTGCATGCGTTCGTAGGGGTTTGTCACCGTGTCCTCGTCCGTTGTGCTTGCCATAGCACACCTGCCGGGCGGGTTCAGCGCCACTCGGGATCGCTCTTCCCCGACCACGCCATTTCCACTAAGACACAGCGTCCGAACGAGCAGACATGCCACTGAGCTCCCACAGCTGGATCGAGATCAGCCGCGACGCCCTGATCCACAACCTCGAGACCTTCCGCGCGCGGATCGGCCCGGACCGGCAGTTGATGGCGGTGGTCAAGGCCAACGCCTACGGCCACGGCATGGAGCTGGTGGCGCAGGTCGCCCTGGAAGCCGGCGCCGATCAGCTCGCGGTGTTTGATCTGCGTGAGGCCCTCCAACTGCGGGCGGCCGGGGTAGGCGCGCCGATCCTGGTTTTTGGCCCCACCCTCGAGGCCGACCTGGGCCTCGCCGCCGCCGAGGGGATCGATCTAACCGTCGCCGGGCCGGAGGCCGCGGCCGCCATCGAGAGGGCCGGTGCCGGTCCCCTGCGCGTCCACCTCAAGCTGGAGTGCGGCACCTTTCGTCAGGGCTTCGGTGCCGACGAGCTGCCGGCCGCCGCCCGTCTCGCCGAGCTCCCGGGCGTCACGGTCGCCGGGGTCTACACCCACTTCGCGGACATCGAGGACACCACCGATCACACCTTCGCCCGTGAGCAGCTCGGTCGGTTCGAACAACGGGTCACGGAGCTCGCGCGCCTCGGGGTGGATCCGGGCCAGCGCCACACCGCCTGCTCCGCCGCGACCCTGCTCTTTGAGCGTACCTACTTCGAGCTGGTGCGGGTTGGGATCAGCCTCTACGGAATGTGGCCGAGCAAGGAGACGCTGGTCTCGGCCAAGCAGGCCGGGCTCGAGCCGCTCTCCCTGAGTCCGGTGATGACCTGGAAGACGCGCATCTCCCAAATCAAGCCCGCCCCGGCCGGGGTCACGGTCGGCTACGGCCGAACCTTCAAGACCACCCGCCCCACGCGCCTCGCCTTGCTGCCGGTCGGTTACGCCAATGGCTACGACCGGCAACTCTCCAACAACGGTCACGTTCTGGTGCGGGGCCAACGGGCCAAGCTCTGCGGCCGGGTGATGATGAACATGACCGTGGCCGACGTCACCGACGTCGAGGGCGCGAGCCCCGGCGACGAGGTCGTGCTGATCGGTGCGCAGGATTCGGAACGGATCTCCGCCGAGATGATGGCTGGCTGGCTCGGGACGATCAACTACGAGGTGGT
>JAUUZB010001102.1 GCA_030590185.1 Deltaproteobacteria bacterium | reverse complement strand
GGAGTCGACGCCGCCGGCGGTATAGGAGAGGGTGACGCGTCCACCGCCGTAGTGGAACTTGAAGCTCGCCCGGTCGGGCGTGTAGACGTCGACCTTGCCGTGACCGAACTTCAACAGCGCGGTCTCGCCGTTGATCGGGAAGACCTCGGCGGAGCGGTCGGTACGCGGCTGGCTCTTGAAGAAGTAGGCGGATACCACCGCGGCCAAGACCACCACCCCGGCGGCGGTCAGCAGCGCGATGCGGGTCGAGCGCGGCATGCTAGCGACGGTGAAGCGCTTCGTGCGGCGATAGGCCATGAAGCTGCCGGTGGCGGTGCGCGCCACGCTCACCGCGCCGACGGCGCTGTCGCTGGACTCGAGCGCCTTGATCTCGGGGATGTCCTCGCGCGACAGCGCGGCGGTCTTGTCCTCCTCGAGCAGCTTGCGCACCCGGCCGTCGTCTGGCCGCTCCACGGCCGCCTGGGCGGTGGAGGTCAACCGACGCTTGCCCTGGAGCGGCTCATCGGTGCGCACGAAGACGAAGATGATCGGGCCGACGCCGATGCGGTCGCCGTCCTTGATCTCCCCCTCGGTGGTGATGACCTCGTTGAGGGTGGTGCCGTTGGCGCTGCCAATGTCACGCAGGGTGTAGACGCCGTTGTTGTTCAAGAGCTCGCAATGGTACCTGGACACTCCGGTGTCGTAGAGCACCAGATCATTGTCCGGGAGACGGCCGACGCGAACCACCTCCTTGGTGAAGTGGAACTCTTTGCCGTGGCCCTTGCCTTCTGTGATTGTGAGCTGAAAGCCCATCGCTTGTCAGGGCATCCTAAACCGATTCACGGTCCCCCGCGAAAAACCCAATCGAACACCAACGGTGCCCCTAGAATGATCCATATCGTGGGGAAAATGAACAGCACCAGGGGGATCAACATCTTGACAGGCGCTTCACCGGCGGCCTTCTCGGCCCTCTGAAAACGGTCGGTCCGGATTTGCTCTGCCTGCAGGCGCAGGATGCGCCCGAGGCCGGTCCCCATGCGGTCGGCCTGGATCAGGGCCGAGAGGAAGGTCGACAGCGCCTCGAGCCCGACCCGCTCCCCCATCGCCTCGAGGGACTCGGCGCGGGTTTTGCCGACCCGCAGTTGGGCGAGGAAGGTGGCGAACTCAAAACGCAGGGCGCCCGGCTTGCCCTTCTCCACCATGCGCGCCACCCCAGCACCGAAGTCGAGGCCGGCCACGACGGTGAGGGTGAGCAGGTCGAGGTGGAAGGCCAGATCGCTCAGGATCTCCTGGTGGCGACGTTTGACCTGATCCCGCAGCCAGATGAACGGCAGCAGGGTACCTATCATCGTGCAACCGAGGACCAGCACCGGCGACCAACCCGTGGCCATCACCAGCAACAGGCCAAAGCCCGCGCCGGCGAGGGTGCAAAAAAAAGCGTAGAGCACTATCTCCGCCGGGGTCAGCTCCGCGAGGCCGCCGGCCATGACGATCTTCTTACCGAGGTTTTCGCGCATCCCCTCCGGCACCCTGGGGCTGATCTTATCCCCCCAGGTTTTGATCAGCATGCGCAGGTAGGAGGGCTTGAGCTTCTCGGCGGCGAGCTTCTCCGCCTCGACGAGGGCCTCCTCGGATACTCTCAGATAGCCGCTCGCCCGGGTCGACACGTACAGAATCAGAAAGAAGGCGGCGCCGGCGGCGAGCAGGGCCGTGATGATTTCAATCGCGGTGCTCATACCTTGATGTTGATGATCTTTCGGATGAAGAGACCACCGAGCAGCTCCATGAAGAGGACGCAACCCACGATGAGATAGCCGAACCAATGATCCATCATCGGCCGGGTCAAATCCGGCCGCAGGGAGTCGAAGGCCAGCCAAACCAGCACCGGCATCAGGCCCATGATGATCCCCTGCAACCGGCCCTGGGCGGTGAGGGAGCGGATGCGACCTTCGATGCGGAAGCGGTCGCGGATGGTCTGGGAGACCGTGTCAAACATCTCGGCCATGTTGCCGCCCACCGACCGGGCGGTGTTGGTGGAAACCACCACCAGGTGCAGGTCGTCACTGGCTACCCGGCCGGCCAGATTTTCGAGCGCCTCCTCGGGGTTCACCCCGATGCGCATCTCGCGCACGGTCAGGGCGAACTCCTGGGAGAGGGGCGGGCGGGAGGTCTTCGCGATCTCATCCAGGGCCTGGTAGAACGTCATGCCGGCCCGAAAGGCGGAGGCCATGGCACCGAGGGCGTCGACCAATTGGCGCTCGAACATCCTGACCCGCCGGGCGCGGTAGAAGCGCACCAGCAGGGTTGGGGTCATCATGCCGGCAATGCAGATGATCACCGTCAGCACCGGCCCAAGCAACATCAGCCCGATGGCGGCGGAGATGGTGGTGATGGCCACGGTTAGGATGATGAGCTGCTGCGGTCCGACAAAGAAGAACATCTCCGAGAGGTCGGTGATGTGCTTGGCGAGATATTTTTCCTCGTACCGTGAGTAGGCCTGCCGCAACACGCCGATGACCAACACCGACATGAAGAAGACCGCCCCGCCGGTGAACAGCAGTACGAGGAAGTTCAGGGTCATGGCACCGCTTGCTCGACGCGGCTGCCACCACGGATGATCTCAACCTTGAAGATCTTGTTCTGCCGGTTGGAAATGCGCTTGGACCGCTCGCCGGTGAGCAGAGTGCTCATGGTGGTCTTGCCCTCGGTCAGATC
>JAUUZB010000532.1 GCA_030590185.1 Deltaproteobacteria bacterium | reverse complement strand
GGCTTTGTGCGCATCGACGGCACCCTGACCGAGGTGGGTGACCTGCTCGAGGAGACGCACCTGCGAAGCGAGTACGACGCCGACGGCGGCTTGCTCGACACGGTGAGCAAGACCTACACCTGGACGGTGGAGGCGATCGACGAGGAGGTCACGGTGCCGGCCGGGACCTTCTCCTGCTTGCGCCTGCTGCGCGTGGATTCCGACGTAGGGGAGAAGACCTACTGGTACGCCGACGGCGTAGGTAAGGTGCTCGAGTCGGACAGCGTGGAGGAGGAGCGGCTCACGGAATACACCATCATCGCTGAGTGATGATCAGACCGAGCTGGAGCCGGCTGCTCAATCGGCAGCTCTACAAGATGAGGCTGCCGGTCGCCGGCGTGCTCTCCCTACCGTTGATCCTCGGGACCCTTTGGTACGTGTGGTCCGCCTATGCGGAGCTCGATCGGTACCGGCGGGGGGTCGGCGCCGCGCAGAAGGTCGACGCCGAACTCTTTCAACTCTTCCTGCACGACGAGCTCGACCGAGACATCAAGCGCATGCTCCTGCCTGGTCGGCCGCCGGAGAGTGCGCTGCCGACCTTCGAGCTGTCGGTGGCACCTGCCGACGTTGAAACGGTGATGAGCAAGCCGTCACAGGGGGACGGCAAGGGCTATGTCAAAGCATTCGTCCGCAGGGGCGGGCGGGCGCATCCGGGCAAGGTGCGGCTGCGGGGTAAGCGCCACTGGCACTGGCTGGGTCATCAGAAGTCATTGAAGATCCGGCTGGCGACCGGCGAGCTGATCGATGGTGTGCGGGTCTTCAACCTGATTAACGACGTCACCCCTTTTGGGCTGGAGGAGGAGGTGATCCTCGACCTGGCCCGGGAGCGGGGCCTGCTCACCCCCGAGTATCGCCCGGTTTGGGTGCGGCTCAATAACGCCGAGATGGGAGTGTATCGTTATGAGGCACAACCCGCTGAGGGCTTGCTGCGGCGTGCCCGGCGGATGCCGGGTAGCATTTATTCAGGCGACGCGGGCTCTGGGAAAGCGAGGCCCGGTGTGGGAAGACTTTTCGCTAGCCGAGCCGAGTGGCGCAAGGCGGCCTCGAAGAACCAGGCCGCCAAGGAAGACTACCAGGAGCTCGAGCGCCTGCTGACCGCGGTCGGTGGCGCGAGCCACGCCGAGTTCCGGCGCTTTGCCCAGCGCGAGCTCGACCTCGACAAGCTCGCGGCCTTTGACGCCCTCGACGTGGTCTTCGGCGGCGACCAGCACGACTTCCTCTCGAACCACAAACTGTACTTCGACGCCCACCGCGGGCGGTTCGAGCCGATCGCGTGGAACTTCCGCGCCTTCACCAACGATCCGGCCTTCAACCTGGTCGAGAACCCACTGCTCCTGCGCCTCAAGGCGGTGCCTGACTATCTCTGGCGGCGGGACCGGCAGGTCTACGAGTTGCTATTGGGGCCGGCCTCGGTGCCCGCGATTCGGGCGCGGGTCGACGAGCGGTTTGAGCACCTACGTCCAGATCTGGAAGCGGATCCATACTGGGATGCCTACAAGCTCCTGGCCCGGGCCTCGCGGTTTCACCGCTTCATGGTTCGACCGAGGCGGGTGAGCCAGTGGTTGATGGCGAGCCGCTCGGAGCTCGAGACCTACGGTCGGCGCAGTCGCTTTTTGGTGGACGCCCTGGAGCGGAGCACCCTGCGGATCGAGGGCGGTCGGGCCGGGGCGGGTCCGTTCGTCATCCGCGCCTCGGTGGGTGGTTACGACGCCTATCGCTGGCGTGAGCTCGACGTGGCCGGTGACTGTGACGGTCGCTTCGAGTTGTGGGCTGACCTCGATCGGGACGGCGCCTGGGACCAGCAGCGGGACCTGCCGTTGGTCGCCGGTGAGTTCGGTGGGGGACACGCGGTCGCCCGACTCAACCAGTGGCTACCCGGCGTCACCCTGCACGAGCGCCCGGGGGCCCGGCCCAAACACGGCGCGGTGGTCACCGAGCGGGAGGAGCGCGACTACCTTTATTTTCTCGATATCGGTGGTTGCGACGCTACCGGGGTCGACGTCACCCTGGAGCTCGAGAGCCTGGTCACTGGGACCGCCAGTCGCAGGTACCTCCGGCTGGCGAGCGCCCCCCTGGAGGCGGCACGGTTGGAGCTGCTGGAGTCGTCGAGCGACCAGGTCCCGACCCTGGTGCCCGGGGAGAGCTCGCCGCACCCCTGGGCCTTTGGTCCGGAACCGGAACCGGAGGTCGTGACCCTCGGGCCTGGCCGCGTGGCTATCCCCGAGACCCGCGTCTTCGAGCCCCACCAGCGGGTTGAGGTCCCGGCGGGCACGCGGCTCGAGCTCGGGCCCGGCGCGTCCTTGATCTTCGAGGGCAGCGTCGCGATACGCGGCACGCCGTCGGCGCCGGTCGAGCTGGTCGCGGCGGATCCTGAGGTGACCTTTGGTGGCCTGCTCCTGCGCGGCCCGGCCTCGGCTGGATCCACCATCGCGCACCTCCGGGTTCAGGGCGGCTCGCACCCCACCTACCTGGCTGTCGATGCCCCGAGCCTCATCAACATCTACGACACCCGGGATATCACCCTGCGCAACGTCGAGGTTCGCGGGGCGCGTGACGCGGAGGATTTGGTGCACGCCACCTATGTCGAGAATCTCGAGCTCTTCGAGTTGGCGCTCTACGATGCGCCGATCGACGCCATCGACGTGGAGCTGTCGACCGCCTTCATCCGCGGCGCGCGTGTCATCGGGGCGGGCGACGAGTGTTTGGATCTGATGGGCTCCGAGGTACGGATCGTCGATAGCCTCCTGTATGGATGTGTCAACAGCGCCATCTCGGCCGGGGAGGAGACGGTCGCCTCGGTCACCGGCGTCGCGATCATCGCCGTCAAGACCGGGGTGTTGGCCAAAAATGCTTCAACGGTGCGTCTGTCCCGCAGCCTGATCTATCGCGCCGAGCGCGGCCTGCGCACCAACCGTCGGGAGGTTCACTACGACGGTCCCAGCACCATCGACGCGCAAGATCTCTATGCGGTCTCCTGTCAGGAGTTGATCAAGGAGGCGAAGCGCACCCGGATCAAGACCACCTTCCTACGCGAGGGGCTGCCGGTGGGGGATGAGGTTGGTCACCTACGGCGCCAGGTGCTGGGGCTCGATAGCTGGACGGACCTAGACAGGGCCGTGGGCGGCCTTGGTGGTGCGGCGCGATGAGGATTCCGTACCGCTGGCGCCCGAGCTTGGGCTTTATCTGGCTGGCGACCGTGGCCGTGGCCTGCGTCCTCTTTCTCGGCTGGGGGTTCCGTATCCCGGTGCTCGAGGAAATCTGGCGCATGGACATCGAGTTGCGCATCGGCGAACGCCCGCCCCTCGGCCGTGGCGAGCTCGCCCGCCTGCGCTCTTCCCTGTGGGCCCATCCGGAGCTGGCGGAGTTTCTGATCGAGGACAAACACGCCGGTATTTTTAGCGCCAACCAGGCGGGGCAGGTCGAGGGCAGCTATGCCTATCTGGTGCGGCCCGACGCCCGGGCGGCGGGATTTCTCGAGGTGAGCTACGTGGGCGTGGGCCAGGACGCGGAGATCTCTGTGCGGGTGCGCAGCGCCGGCGATGGGGCGGCGGCTACGGTCGTTCCAGGGCTGCCATTTGCGTGGCGGCTGCCGAACGACGAGCCCTTTCCACAGCTGATCGAGATCCGCTTGGCGCCGAGGGCCGACCAACCCGGCCGGCACCCGGTTCAGATCGACCTGCGGAGCGCACCGTGATTCGCCGCTTCAATCGCTTCGAGCTCAAATACTTGCTCGACGTAGAACGACGCGATGCGATCGCGGCGGAGCTCGCTGAGCAGATGAGTCTGGATCCTCACGCCCGGGCCGATGATGGCAACTACCGGGTGACCAGCCTCTACTACGATAGCCCGGCGATGGCCTGCTTTTGGTCCAAGGTGGAGGGAATCAAGTTCCGGCGCAAGGTTCGGATCCGCACCTACGGCTCGGATGCCGCCGGCGACGATCCGGTGATGGTTGAGATCAAGCAACGCATCAACCGTACGGTGCAGAAACGCCGTTTGGCCCTGCCGCTCTCTGCGGCCGCTGCCCTGTGTGAGGGCGACCCCCCGGCGACGATCGAGGACCCGTCGGATCGAGCGGTCGCCGCCGAGGTCGAGCTGCTCGCCCAAACCCTCCACCTCGGACCGGCCTGCGTGATCTCCTATCTGCGCCAGGCCTGGGTCGGGAGTCGCTACGAGCCGGGCCTGCGGATCACCTTTGATCAGCATCTCGCCTGCCGGGGGCCTGAGCATGGCCTCGGAGCCGGCGCCGAGAGCCACCGCTTCCTTCCGCCGGACCGCCTGATCATGGAGGTCAAGGTGGACGACCGCGTGCCGCTGTGGGTGACGCACCTGTTGGCGCGCCACCGTTGTAGCCTACGGCGGGTGAGTAAATACTGCCTGGGTCTGGCCCACCTGCGCGGTTTGGACCGGGCCCCGGAATTTGTACGAGGAGCGGAAT
>JAUUZB010001029.1 GCA_030590185.1 Deltaproteobacteria bacterium | reverse complement strand
GCGCGCCGGGCGCCCTCGCCGTCGGCGCTGGCGATGGTGACCGCACCATCGTCGGCCACGTCGACCTGGGCGCCGGTACGGGCGACGATGTCGCGGATGACCTTGCCGCCTGGGCCAATGACGTCGCGGATGCGATCGACCTTGATGTTGATGGTGGTGATTCTCGGGGCGCACTCAGCGAGATCCGGGCGCGGCGCGTCGAGCGCCTTGTCCATCTCGTCGAGGATACGCAGTCGGCCCTCGCGGGCCTGCCCGAGGGCCTGCTCGAGGATCTCGCGGCTGACGCCGTCGATTTTGATGTCCATCTGGATGGCGTTGATGCCGTCCCGGGTGCCGGCGACCTTGAAGTCCATGTCGCCGATGTGGTCCTCGTCGCCGAGGATGTCGGAGAGGATGGAGATGTCGTCCCCCTCCTTGATCAAGCCCATGGCGATGCCAGCCACTGCCTTCTTGATCGGCGCGCCGCCGTCGAACAGGGCGAGGGAGCCACCGCAGACCGAGGCCATCGAGGAGCTGCCGTTCGATTCCAGGATTTCGCTGAGCAACCGCACCGTGTAGGGGAAGTCCTCGTTCGACTCGAACACCGCGGAGATCGCCCGCCGCGCCAACGCGCCGTGGCCGAGCTCGCGCCGGCCGGCGCCGCGGAGGAACTTGGCCTCGTTCACGCTGAAGGGCGGGAAATTGTAGTGCAGCATGAACTTGCTGAAGTGCTCGTCGTGCAGCTCTTCAACCCGCTGCTCGTCCTTGCGGGTGCCGAGGGTGAGGGAGACCAGCGCCTGGGTCTCACCGCGGGTGAACAGGGCCGAGCCGTGGCAGTGCGGCAGGATCCCGACTTCGCAGGTGATCGGGCGGACGTCGGTTAGACCGCGGCCGTCCATGCGCACCTTGTCCTTGGCGATTTGCCCGCGGACCAGGGTTTCCTTGAGACCGCTAAAGACCGACTTGATGTCACCGACGTGATCCGCGAGGCTGTCGTCGCTCGAGATCACGGCCTCAATGACCGCCGCCTTGGCCGCGTCGAGGGCGGCGTAGCGAGGCAGCTTCTCCTTGATGCTGTAGACCTCCTTGAGCTTCGGCAGCGCTAGGTCGCGCACCTTGGCCTCGAGGCCGTCGGGCAGCACCCGGGGATCGTCCGGGGAGAGCTTGTCCTTGCCGCACTCCTTTTTCAGCTCCTCCTGGGCGTCGAGCAGCGGCTGGATGGCCTCGTGCCCGAACAGCAGGGCGTCGATGGCCGCTTCTTCGCTGATCTCGTTGCCGCCGCCTTCGACCATGACGATGGCGTTGCGGCTCGCCGACATGAAGATGTTCAGGTCAGACTTTTCCTGCTCATCAAAGCTCGGGTTGGCGATGAGCTCGCCGCCCACCCGGGCCACGCGCACGCCTGCGATCGGGCCGGCGAAGGGGATCGCCGAGATCCCGAGGGCCGCCGAGGCGCCGATCATGGCGAGGGGATCCGCCGGGTGCAGCGGGTTGGCGGAGTAGACGGTGGCGATGATCTGGGACTCGTGGAACCAACCGCTCGGGAAGAGCGGCCGAATCGAGCGGTCGATGCAGCGCGAGGTGAGGGTCTCGTGCTCGCGGGGCCGAGCCTCGCGCTTGAAGTAACCGCCCGGGATACGCCCGGCGGCCGAGGTTTTTTCCTGGTAGTCGACGGTGAGGGGCAGGAAACCGACGCCCTCCCGTTTGTCCTTGGAGGCCACCGCGGTCACCAGGACCATGGTGCCGCCGCAGCTGACGAGCACGGAGCCGGAGGCCTGCTTGGCGAGCCGTCCGGTCTCGAGGGTGATGGTTTTGCCGCCGACTTCGACGGTCTTTACGATTATACTCATGAGCTTTGGTTTTTCCTATCTGGCGGCCATTTGTACAAATTGAGTGGCGCCCGCTCGGGCACCGTTGGCCGCGCAATCGTGTCTACCGACCTTGCGAAAATAGCTAGCGGGAGGCCGCCCGCGGGCGGCTGGCCCGGGAGCAGAGCTTACTTGCGTAGGCCGAGTCGCTGGATCAGCGTCCGATACCGATCGGCATCCTTACGCTTGAGATAGCCCAGCAGGCTCTTGCGTTGACTCACCAACATCAGCAGTCCCCGACGGCTGTGGTGGTCTTTTTTGTGGATCTTGAAGTGGTCGGTCAATCCGTTGATGCGCTCGGTGAGGAGCGCCACCTGCACCTCGGGTGACCCCGTGTCGCCCGGGTGGGTTTGAAAGCCTTCGACTATTTCTGTCTTTTTGTCCGTAGCCAACGCCATGGTTTACCCCTCAATCTGGTTTGGTTGGTGCGCGAGAATCCCCGGCGTGGTGGAGAAACCGCAATTAAGGCGCGGCTAGTATGGGATCGGGTGTCGATAGTCAAGGGAAGTGCTGGGAATGTCAGGGGTATGGGGCGGACCAAGAGGGTGCCGAGCGGGTCCACCTACTCACAATAGCCGAACGGACAGGTCATGCTGGCCGGGCACTGAGCGTCGCTGGTGCAACCGGCCTTCGCCGAAATACAGTCGCCAAAATGCAGTCCCGCCCCCGGAGCACCAACGCCCCGAGGGCAGGATAACGGTCACAGCCGTCCTAAAGCACCATGTCCTTGAGCTTCTTGAGCGGGCGGACCTTGACGACGGTCCGGGCCGGCTTTGCCTTAAAAATAGTGGGCTCGCCGGTGAAGGGATTGATGCCCTTGCGCGCCTTGGTCGCCTTCTTGCGGACGGTCACGATCTTGAACATCCCGGGCATCACGAACTGCCCAGCGCCGCGTTTGCCAACGTGGCGGCTGATGATGCCCTCGAGCTCCTCGAAGACACCCTTGACCTGCTTCTTGGTCAGATCGGTGTTCTCCGCGATTTCGGCGATGATTTGGGTCTGGGTATAACGCTCTTTGATAGCCGTAGTTTTGGCCATTTGCTCACT
>JAUUZB010000618.1 GCA_030590185.1 Deltaproteobacteria bacterium | reverse complement strand
ACCCTACGTGAGATCAAACACCAACATGCCGCGGTGGAGGTGATCGTGCTGACGGGTCACGCATCGCAGGAGTTCAACCAGATGGGTCTCGATCTCGGAGCCTTTGACTATCTGGTCAAACCGGTGAAGCTCGACACGGTGATCGAGAGGATCCAGGCGGCGTGCGGGGATCGCGGAACACCATGATTCTGGTGAGGAATTCAGGCTGAGGGTCGATGCCCCCACCAGAAATATCTTCGCCGGTCCGGGTCCTCTTGGTCGATGACGAGGTGGACTTCCTCGAGTCGTTAGGCCAGAGGCTGGCGCTTCGCGGACTGAACGTGGTGACAGCGCCGAGCGGTCAGGATGCACTCGCAGAGCTGGCACGTTACCCTGTCGACGTGGTGGTGCTCGACGTTCGTATGCCCGGAATGGACGGGATCGAAACCCTCCGCCAAATCAAGGAGGAATACCCCAGGATCGAGGTCGTGATGCTGACCGGTCACGCCGATCTCGAGAGCTCACTCGAGGGGATGCGATTCGGGTTCTTCGACTACCTCACCAAACCGGTCGAGATCAACACCCTGATCGCCAAGATCCATGACGCTCAAAGCCGCCGGCAGGGCGAGGTTCCAGATGGCGACAGTACCTTCGGCGACAAGTTGAAACAGCACATGATCGTCGCCGATCGACTGGCGTCGTTGGGGGAGTTGGCCGGCAGCATTGCCCACGAGATCAACAACCCGCTCGCAATCATCTCCGAGTCCGCCGGATGGCTCCACTCGCACCTGGAGCGATACCCCGACCTTCCGCCGGGCCTGGAATCGGACATGCAACTGGCCCTGGACAAGATCGAGTCGGCGGTCGAGCGAGCCCGTCGGATCAGCCACAATTTCCTCCGTTTCGCGCGCAGTCCGGAAGCCATGGTGCGCGAAACCGACCTCCGCGACCTCATTGCCGAGGTCGTTGACCTGACGAACAAGACTGCAACCAACTCTGAGGTCCGACTTGTGATCTCGACATCTTCAGGCGACTCACTGCGAGTGTCGACGGATCCCTACCAGCTTCGACAGGTACTCCTCAACCTGGTCACCAATGCCATCCAGGCGGTACCGCCGGGCGGTCGCGTATCGCTCCAGCTTGGCGGGGACGACCAGGAGTTCATGATAACGATCGATGACAACGGGCCGGGCATCCCGGAAGAAAATATCGAGCGGATTTTCGAGCCATTCTTCACCACCAAACCGGATGGTCAAGGTACCGGCCTTGGTCTCGCGGTGTCCCGCGGCATTGTGGAGAGGCTCGGCGGACGCATCGAAGTCGACAGTCGCCCCGGAGAGGGGTGTACGTTCCGGGTCGCTCTACCGCGGCACGTGCCGCAGGCGCGCCCGAGTTGAGGGGAGACCAGCGATGGCTATCTCAGTTCTCTTGGTGGATGACGAGGTCACCTTCGTTGAGGCCCTGGGCAGGAGGCTCGCCCTGCGTCGAATGCAGGTGGCCATCTCTGGCAGCGCAGCGGAGGCACTGGACCGACTTGAGTCCGAGCCGGTGGACGTGGTGGTGCTCGACGTCAAAATGCCGGGCATGGACGGGATCGCGGCCACGCGAGCCATCAAGGGCGCCCATCCGCTGGTGGAGGTGATCCTCCTCACCGGTCACGCCGACCACGAGGCATCCATGGAAGGCATGGAGCTGGGTGCGTTCGACTACCTCCTGAAGCCGGTGGCCATCGACGAGCTGGTGTACAAGATCGAGGACGCCCACCGCAAGAAGACCCTTCAGGAGGAGAAGATCCGGCGCCTGGCCGAGACCTCGGCCGGCGGTGCGAGCGACTGAGGCCAGGCGGCGATCCATGGGCAGGGCGCACGAGCTGCTCAGGGGACTGTTCCGAAGGCTGTTCCGCGGCGGTGAGCACGCCCTGACAGCAGAGGACGCCGAGCAATTGAGCACCCTGTTCAAGGACCGCTACCACTCCTTCCGCCAGCTCCTTGCGGCCAACTCCAAGGCCCTGACCTTGATGGCGGAGATGGAGCACGCGAGAGCAGGGGTCCGCCCCTTCGGCATGCCCTTCGTGCGCTCGCGGTCCACTGCAATGGGAGTCAGCGTATATCGGATGGTGCGCCACCTCAACGCCCTGGCGCCGGGAAAGTATGGCGAGCTCTTCGATCGCCTGGAAAAGATTCAGGAGCAGATGCGCACGGTGGTCGGCGCCATCGCGCGACGGCCGGTGGGGCGCCTGGTGACGGGGCTCGCCGAGATTCACCAAATCCACGTCGACGACGTCGGCTCGAAGATGGCCAACCTCGGCGAGGCGCGGACCGCCCTCGGCGCGGTGGTGCCGGAGGGCTTCGTGATCTCCACCGCGGCCTTTGACCTGCTCCTCGAGCACAACGACATCGAGGCCGAGATCGAACGCCAGATCCAGGCTACCGAGGTCGAGCGAACCGACGAGCTGTTTGCGCTCAGCTCGCGGCTGCAGCAGCTGATCATCGCGGCCGAGGTACCGGAGGAGCTCGCCTAGGCTGTCCAAGACTCTGTCCATGAGCTGCAGGCGAGACTGGGAGACCGCCTGAGGTTGGCTATTCGCTCAAGTGCCCTCGGCGAGGACACAGCCGAGACCTCGTTTGCCGGGCAATACCGGTCGCAGCTCAACGTGCGACCCGAGCACCTTCTCGACGCCTACCGGGATGTGGCGGCAAGCAAGTACACACCCCAGGCCATGCACTACCGCCTACAGCGCGGGCTGCGCGACAGTGACGTCATCATGTCAGTGGGTTGTCTGGCCATGGTCGACGCCAGGACCGGCGGGGTCGCCTACACCGGCAACCCGAGAGATCCCTCGGACCGTGACATCGTCGTGGCGGCGACCTGGGGTCTGCCCAAGACCATCGTCGACGGTCGATTCAGCAACGACGTCTTCGTCGTGCGCCGCGAGGCGCCGCCGGTGATCGTAAGCCGCACCGTGGCTGCAAAAGACTCAATCCTCGTCTGTGATCCCCAGGAGGGGGTCACGCGGGAGGTCGTGGCGCCCGGTCGTGCCCACACACCGTGCTTGTCCGATGCCGAGGTCCTGGAGGTGGCGGCGCTGGCCCGGCGTCTGGAGAAGCACTTCGGCGTCACCCAGGACGTGGAATGGGCGATCGACCAACAGGGCCGGTTGATCCTCCTCCAGTGCCGGCCCCTGCTGCAGGTCGGCGGCGGGACCGAACGTGCGCCTCCAGCCGATGCCGGAACGACCCTTCTCACCGGGGGGGTGTGCGCCAGCCCCGGTGCAGCCGCAGGCCCGGTGTGCTGGGTGCGCACCACCGCCGATGCCTTGGGGGTGCCCGACGGCGCAGTGATGGTGCTCGAGCACCCCCTGCCGCGCTGGGCGGCCCTGCTCGGCCGGGTGACCGCCGTGGTCTCCGAGGAGGGCAGCATAGCCGGGCACCTGGCCACGGTAGCGCGCGAGGTGGGGGTCCCGGCCCTCCTCGGCGTCGGTGCGGCGCCGGGCCTCGAGCAGGGCCGCGTGGTCACCGTCGACGCGGACGGCCTTGCGGTGTACGAAGGCGAGGTGGGTTCGCTGGTCGAGGGCAGGCGCGAGCGACCCAACCCCATGGCTGGCAGCCCGGTTCACGACGCCCTGCTGGCGGTTCTCGAGCACATCACGCCACTCAACTTGCTCGACCCCGACGGAGTCGACTTCCGCCCGGCGAGCTGCCGTACGTTTCATGACATCACGCGCTTCTGCCACGAGCAGTCGGTGCGGGAGATGTTCGCATTCGGCAAGGACCACCGCTTCCCGCGCCACGCCAGCAAGCAGCTCCACTACAAGGTGCCAATGCAGTGGTGGGTGCTCGACCTGGACGACGGATTCCACCACGACCTCAGGGGCAAGTACGTGCGCCTCGAAAACATCGCGTCACGACCCATGCTCGCCCTGTGGGACGGAATGGTCGCGGTGCCGTGGGACGGCCCACCGGCCATGACAGGACGAGGCATGGCCTCGGTGCTCTTCGAGGCCACCCTCAACCCGGCCCTGGGCACGCCCTTCCGCAAGCCCTACGCCCAGCGCAACTACTTCATGATCTCGCGCAACTTCATGAACCTGCAGTCGCGCTTCGGATTCCACTTCTCGGCGGTGGAGGCCCTGGTGTCCGAGCGTGACCGCGAGACCTACGTCAGCTTCACGTT
>JAUUZB010000462.1 GCA_030590185.1 Deltaproteobacteria bacterium | reverse complement strand
TGGGGGTCGCCGTCTTCATCGCCACCGTCGTTGCGAACCTGAACGTGAGCGTCGGCGTCGATCAGGCTGATCGCGTCGTTCGCCTCGTTGAGCACCACCACGAAACGGCCGTCCGGCGTGGCGCTCAATGGTCTCGGCGCGGTCGCCGAGATCGCGGTCAACGATCTCGGCGCCGACGCTGCGGTGCAAACCGGCGAGCTCGAGCTGCGGCGCCTGTTCTCGGTGGGCGGCGCGCCCTTCGAGCTGGCGATCTCTAACTCTGGCAACCTCCTGTTCGTCGCCGACTCCGCGGCACCGGAGGTGGCGCGCATCGACCTGGGCAGCGGGGCGGTGGACCGCCGGAATATCGGTGGGCTCGGTGGCCCAATGGCGGTGTCCCAGGATGACACACTGCTGGTGGTCGGACGTCCCGCCCTGCGAGATCTCGTGGTGCTGGAGAACGCTGACGGACCTAGTTTTGCGCTCTACGATACGAATCCCCCGTGGGTGCCGCTCCCCACCTGCGTCGCCCCCTGCGACGAGCCCGATCATTGCCCGGCCGGCACCCACCCGGCGGATACTGCGGTTTGCCTCGCCGCGTCGGCAGAGATTCTCGAGGTGGGAGACCCCTACGGCGCGGTCTTCCTCAACGCCGCGCCGATGGAGATCGCCACGTTAGCGGCCGGGCGGGGTGATGACGGCGTTCTGACCCACCCGCTGCCCGAGCCCGCCTGCGGCACGGAGACGCCCGGGGAGTACAGCCAGTACGCGGTGGTAGCCACCCTCGACGGCATGCTCTGGTTCCTCACCCTGCGCAACGCCGACGATCTGCTCGAGGTTGGTCTGCTCAACGAGTCCTGGTGCAGCGAGCCGGAGGTCGAAATCGAGGACGCTGCGGGCATGCCGGACTTCGCGCTCGGTGATCTGCTGGCGACCTGCCCAGCGGTACCGGATCGCCAGCGCTTCGTATGTGTCGAGGAGCGGGTGGTGTTGATGCCCGGCGCCACCGGCGTCAAGAACATTCAAATCACCTGGGAGGACGTGATCGTCGACCGCACCACTGGCGGCGGAGAGGTAACGGCCTCCGGTGGGTTCAAGGATGTCGGCCTCGACCTGGGGCTCGAGGCGATCCGCCCGAACGACATTCTGGAAATCCGCACCGCGGCTTCCCTCGACGGGTCGTGTACCGACGTGATCGGCACGGGCACGCAGCTGTGCGATCTGGAGCGCCGCATCATTGAGATCCAAACCGCCGACGAGGCCGACACCGTCCTGGTGCTCGACGACCCCCTGGAGCCCGCCTGTTTCGGCGGTGGCGGCGGGATTGGCTATCGCATCCGCGCCGGGGACCAATTCCGCGTCGTACCCGGTATCAGCGGCACCGATGGAACCTTCACGGAGGATGGGCGCCAGGAACGAATCGCCCCCGGCGAATGGCTCGGGCGCTTCGGCGAGCGGGGACGCGACCACCGCCTGACCCTCGGGATCCTCGATAGCCTCGACCCACGCGGCAACGAGTCAGCCTGTGAGCGCTACGACGTCACCAACGGCCTGGCCGCGCCCATGGTACGTGACGCGCCCATTTGGCTGCGCGTCGACGACAACTACGACCCCATCGAGTTCGATCCCTTCATCCTCGGTAGCACCAGCCCCACCGGCTATAGGCCCTCGGCCATACTGGTCGAGACCATCGGGGAGGGCCTGGACGCGTTGCAGGTCGTCTACGTGGCCTACTCCGGTTCAGGTTCCAGTCGACTGTTCACCGATCCGCCCCTCGAGGGGATCCTGGGATTCGCCCCGGAGCTGCTCGATGACGAGGAGTTGATGCAGGTCCTCAAGATCGATTGATTGTTGACGGTCTTTGGGTCGGGGTGCTATAGCGGCTCACTTCTCACACTACGGATTCGAATCAAGAGAGAAAAAGCGATGGCAGTGATTCTGAGATTGGCCCGGCGGGGAACGACCCACCGGCCCTATTACCACATCGTGGCTGCTGACTCGCGCCACCGCCGTGATGGTCGATACCTCGAGCAGATCGGTCGTTACGATCCGCTCCACAAGGAAGACCTCTCCGTTGACGCAGACAAGGCCAAGAAGTGGCTGAGTGTCGGTGCGCAGCAATCACCCACCGTCAAGAAGCTCTTGCGGCGGGCCGGCGTGGAGGGGGTCTGACGTGCGCGAGCTACTGGAATACATAGCGAAATCCCTGGTTGATAACCCGGACGAGGTCGAGGTCGAAGAGGTGCGTGACGGCCTGTGGGAGCTGCAGGTCGCGGAACCCGACCGCGGCAAGGTGATCGGCCGCAAGGGTCGCACCGCCCACGCCATCCGCACCCTCATGGCGGCGATAGCCGACGAGGGCGAGACCCCGACGCTCGAGATCGTCGACTGAGTCGCGTCCCTCCCGGTGTGTCTGGCACCCCCGATCTCTGGATCCCGTTTGGCAAGCTAGGCCGTGCCCACGGCGTACGTGGTGAGCTGCGCCTGGTCCATCACAACACGGCGGAGGCATTCCCGGCCAAGGTCACGCGGGTGCGCCTGTGCGCCGAGGGAGCGGCGCCCCGGGTGGTGCCCCTGGCACGGGCGCGGTCGGTGCACGAGGGCACCCTGGTGACCTTCGAAGAGGTCACGGACCGTGACGGGGCCTCGGCCCTCGCCGGGGTCGAGCTGGAGGTCGCTGCCTCGGATCTACCTCCCCTGGATGAGGGGGAGTTCTACCTGTTCGAATTGATCGGTGCCCAGGCGGTGGACGAGGCCGGGGAGGAGCTCGGCCGCGTGGCGCGGATCGCCAACCTGCGAGGAAACGACGTCATGGCCCTGGTGCACGAAGGGGGCGAGCTGTGGGTGCCCTTGGGGGATGAAACCGTGCAGGCCCTGGAGCGGGCGGAGCGTCGCGTGATCCTCCGCCTCCCGGAAGGTCTGGTGGAGTGAACGATGACAGCGCTGGCGGTGGAGGTGATCACCCTGGTGCCAGAGCTCTGGCCGATCCTGTTAGGGGAGGGCGCCGGACTGGTGGGCAAGGCCTTCGCGGCCGGCGGCGCGGCGCAGCTGCACGTCCGCAACCTGCGCGACTACGGCAAGGGCGTGCACCACGCCGTCGATGATTCTCCCTTTGGGGGCGGCGCGGGCATGGTCCTGTGCGTGGGGCCGTTGCACCGGGCGATCAACGATGCCCGGGCCCGCAACCCGGGACCCGTGATCCTGCTCTCCCCGCGGGGCCAGCGGTTCGACCAGGCCGTGGCGAGGGAGCTAGCCGCCGGCCCGGGTATGACTCTGATCTGTGGCCGCTACGAGGGCTACGACGAGCGCCTGCGACGTTACGTGGACCGCGAGCTCTCGCTTGGGGATTACGTGCTCTCGGCGGGCGATCCTGCGGCCTGGGCGGTGATCGACGCGGTGGTGCGACTCCGACCCGGGGTGCTCGGCAACCCCGACTCAACCCGGGAGGAGTCCTTTGCTGAGGCCGCGCCGCTGCTCGAATATCCTCAGTATACGCGGCCAGCAGAGTATGACGGGGTAGGCGTGCCCGACGTGCTGCGCTCCGGAAACCACGCGGCGGTGGCCAAGTGGCGGCAGGAGCAGGCGCGGTTGGTGACGGCCAAGGGGCGCCCGGACCTGTTGGGCGACGACTGAGAGGTCGGTTGAGCGGGACGGGGTCGAGCTCGAAAATGTCCGTCCTCTCCCTTGCGCGGGAAGGAGGCGCTGTGCTAAGCACACCGGCCTGTTGAACGCCGAGCCCTCAGGGCTGGGGCGGTCCACTTTTGGAGAGCAGCTATGGGTATCCTCCAGGAAATCGAAAAAGAGCAATTACGCCGCGAGATCAACTTTCGTCCCGGCGACACGGTCCGCGTCCACGTCAGGATCCGCGAAGGCGAAAAAGAACGCATCCAGGTGTTCGAGGGTGTGGTCATCGCGATCAAACGGGACGGCTCCCGCTCGGCCTTCACGGTTCGCAAGGTGTCGTACCACGTCGGTGTCGAGAGGGTGTTCCCGGTTCACTCCCCGTCCGTTGACAAGGTCGAAGTGGTCTCCTCCGGTAAGGTCCGGCGGGCCAAGCTCTACTACCTGCGCGAATTGCGCGGCAAGAAGGCGCGCCTCAAGGTGCGTGATACTCGCCACAAGGGCAAGGGCAAGAAGACGGCCGCTACGGTCGCCCCGGTGGTCGCGGCCGCCGAGCAGGCCCCAGAGTCGACCGAGACTCCGGCCGAGGCGTAGCCACCTGGGGAGTGTGGCATCCGGCCGAAGCCAACCTTCAAGACCTCCAAGGCCCGCGGCGATGCCGCCGAGGACTTGGCGGCAACCCACCTGACCGAACGCGGCTACCGCATCGTGACGCGTAACTTCCGCGCCCCAGGCGGTGAGATCGATCTGATCGCCTACGACGGCGAGGTGCTCTGTTTCGTCGAGGTCCGCAGCCTCAGCAACCCCAAGCATGGCGACCCCCTCGAGACGATCACTCGTCAGAAGATCGCCCGGGTGATCCGGGCGTCCCGTGCCTATCTCGAAGAGCTGTCCGGGCCGTGGCCGGCCATGCGCTTTGACGCGGTGGGAATTGTCATGACCGACCCGCCGCGGATCCGCCTGGTGCAGGAGGCCTTTGAAGCGTGAGCGGTTCGGCACAGGGAGGGGAGCTGCTGGTGGTGGCGACCCCGTTGGGCAACCTCGGGGATCTCTCGCCGCGGGCCGCGAGCGCGCTCGCGAGCGCCGATATCATCCTGGCCGAAGACACCCGTCACACCCGCAAGCTGCTGACGCATTTAGGGATCTCTCGTCACCTCGAGAGCCTGCACGAGCACCACGAGCGCCACCGCGTGGAGC
>JAUUZB010000702.1 GCA_030590185.1 Deltaproteobacteria bacterium | reverse complement strand
GCATCGGAAGCGGGCGCTGACGGCGAGGCGGCGTCAGACGGACCCAACGCAATCGCATCGGAAGCGGGCGCTGACGGCGAGGCGGCGTCAGACGGACCCAACGCAATCGCATCGGAAGCGGGCGCTGACGGCGAGGCGGCGTCAGACGGACCCAACGCAATTGCATCAGACGATGCCGCGGCGGCGGGAGCCGCGTCAGACGGACCAAGCGCGATCGCAGCGGAAGAGGACCCGGCCGCAGGACCCGCGTCAGACGGACCGAGCGCGATCGCAGCGGAAGAGGACGCGGCCGGCGAAGCTCCATCAGACGGCGCCAACGCGATCGCAGCAGATTTCGAATCACCGGCCGAAGTTGGGGCAGAACCACCCAACGCGATTGCAGCAGATTTCGAGCCACCGGCCGCGGCGGGAGCAGCCGGAGCAGCCGGAGCAGAGCCACCCAACGCGATCGCATCAGATTTCGAACCACCGGGCGCAGCAGGAGCAGGAGCAGGAGCAGGAGCAGAACCACCCAACGCGATCGCATCAGATTTCGAACCACCCGCCGCAGGCGTCGACGCGGCTGGGGCCTTGGCCTTACCCGGCAAGGGAATCGACCCTGCACCGGCGGTTTTTTTCGTGGGTGCCTTGCCCGACTTGGGCTTGGCCGCCGCCTTCGCCGGCGGGGCGAGCTTCAGCTTGGTGTTGCAGGCCTTGCAGGTAACAAAGGCACCGGTCGCCGGGATCTTGCGTTCGTCGATCTGATAATCGGCTCCGCAGGTACTACACGTAACCTTCATTCGTCGTCCAATGCGTCCAAGGCCCGAAAGCGCGACTTGAGGTCTACGTAGCGCTCATACTTGCCGACCAACTTCTTCTGTTGCGCATGAATCTGCTGCTCATCGAGCTGCAGGGCTCCCATCAACCGCCGCAGGGCGCGCTTTTGGGCGGCCTCCGGGTCGCCGGCGTTGGTGATGGCGACCACCGGCTCATATTCCCGCTTGAGCTCGAGGTAGGAGGCGTAGTTGTCGAGGACCGCTTTCTCGGCGATCAGAATGTCCTCCTGATCGAAGCGCAGGCAACCGGCCGACTCGAGCCGGCGGAGCACCGACTTGGCCTGGCTCTCGGGGATGCCAGCCTGGGAGGCGATGTCGAAGTGGGGGCCGATGCCGCGCACGCGAATCCACCCCTCATCGATGATCCCCTGGGGGATGAGCCATCGCAACACCTCGAGGGCCCGCATCAGGGAGCTCTCGACCATGAGCTTCTCGAGCCGCCCATCGAGGGCGCGCACCCGACCGGAGAGCCGGCGCATGATCCGTACGGCGATCTCGATGTTGCGACGGATCATCTCTTCGAAGGTTGCGGAGTCCACCTCGATCAGCACCGACGGCTCGACCACCATGGCGCTAGCGGAGCGCGGCAACCCCTCGAGCAGAGCCATCTCGCCGAGGAAATCGCCCGCTTCGAGAAAGGCGAGCACCAGTTCCTTGCCGCCGTGCTCACGGAAGATCTTCACGCGCCCGCTTCGGATCACGTACATCCGGTCACCCGGGTCAGCCTCCTCAAAGAGCAGCGTACCGGGTGCGAATTCGCGAGCGATGGCTGATTTTTGGGGGGCCATCGGGTTCCCTACAATCGTTAGCACCCTCGGCCAGGCATGACCACCCGCACCAAGGCTCGGGACAATTCTACTAGGGGCCGTACTGGGTGGACAGAATCTCGCTCAATAGATTGCATGCCGCGTGGAAGGTAATCGCCCCGACCACCGAGCCGGTGGCATTTCGCTGCCAGGCGAACACCAGGCCCGGAAGGAACGGCCCCAGGCGCAGCGGATTCCACTCACCTAAAAAATGCCCCAACGCGAACAAGAACGACGCTAGCACCGCTGCCATTCCGATCCGCACGCCGAAAAGTGTGTGCTTGGGCGCCCATAGCTTCTCCAGCCGGGGTTGGAGATAGCCGCGATAGAAGGTCTCCTCGGGCAGGGCGACCCCGAGGCCGTGGGTCGCGATCATCTCGAGCAGCCACAGGCTACTCGCCCCGAGAGCGCTGAAATCACCAGGGAAATGGAGAATGAGCCGCTGCTGGGGAAGGTACCGGGCGAGCTCCAGAAAGCCGAGATCCACGGCCCAACCGTGACACTTCACCATATAAAGGTAGTGCAGGAGGATGAACGGTGGATAGGAGATCGCCATCAAGATCGCCACGAACTTGAGGTCCCGCCGCCAGGCCCGGAAGTGGAGGCCCACGAAGTCGTTGCCGAGCCCGAGCTTGTCCGCCCGGCGCAGCGGCAGGTAGAGCTGCATCACCGCGGCGATGGTGAAAGCGATGGCGCCCACCACCGCGATCCCGCCGAGGGGCTTGACCACGGTCAGGGTGACCAACACCACCACCGTCAGGATCACCGCGACCCTCAGCTCACGGTCTTCATCGATGACAGGCGGGTTGTCGGCAGAGGTCATGGGCAATACTCGCCCCTTCTCTTTGCCAACCTCGCCGCCGGTTTGCAAATTCCGAGGTCGTGGGGACACCGGGCCGGCGATGACGACCCGGTGCCCGGACGCAGCTCAGGCCGCGTTGGCCTTCTTGGCTGGGGGTCCCTCGTTGGCGGCAGGCCCGGCGGGCTTGGCGGCGGTCCCCTCGCTGACCGTGGGGCCGGCGAGCTTGGCGGCGATCCCCTCGCGCAGCTTCGCGGCAAAGGCCGGATCGCTCTCCACGAGCTTGGCGACCTTATCCCGCCCGTGACCAACCTGTTTGCCCTGCAGGGAGATCCAGGAGCCGGCGCGCTGGAGCACCTCGTAGTCGATGGCTCGGTCGATCAAGTCACCGGCCGCCCAGATACCGCGGCCGTAGATCATGTCGACTTCCACCTGCTTGAAGGGCGGCGCCACCTTGTTCTTGACGATCTTGATGCGCGTGCGGTTACCGATCACGTCGTTGTTGTCCTTGATCGCCCCGACGCGCCGGACCTCGACCCGAACCGACGCGTAGAACTTGAGGGCGTTGCCGCCGGTGGTGACCTCGGGGTTGCCAAAGACCACGCCAATCTTCTGACGCAACTGGTTGATGAAGATCAGGATGCAGCCGGTCTTGTGGATCACCGCGGTGAGCTTGCGCATGGCCTGCGACATCAAGCGGGCCTGCAACCCCATGTGGGAGTCACCCATGTCACCTTCGATTTCCGCCCGGGGGACCAACGCCGCGACCGAGTCGACCACCAACATGTCGATGGCGCCGGTTCGGATCAGGGTCTCGCAGATCTCGAGCGCCTGCTCGCCGCTGTCCGGTTGGGAGATCAAGAGCTTTTCCGGGTCGACCCCGAGCTTTTGCGCATAGCCGATGTCCAGGGCGTGCTCGGCGTCGATAAACGCGCACACCCCGCCCGCCCGGTGCGCCTCGGCGATGGCATGCAGGGCGAGGGTGGTCTTGCCGCTCGATTCAGGGCCAAACACCTCGATCATGCGGCCGCGGGGAAAGCCGCCGACCCCGAGCGCGAGGTCGATGCCCATGCAGCCCGTGGAGATCACCTCCATCGGCTTGACCGCCGGTTGCTCGCCGAGACACATGATCGAGCCCTTGCCGAACTGTTTTTCGATCGACGCCATCGCGTCCTTGATGATCTTGAAGTTGGGTTTCTGCTTCATTCGGAGCCTCCTGTGGGTGTGTCGGTCTGACTTGGCAAGGGCGGTGCCAAACGCAGTGCCCAGGATCTCGCGGAGTTGGACGAGGCGGCGCGGGGCGTGTCGTACCTTGGGACACGTTTGTCGCGTGGGGGGTCGCGGGGACCTCGAAGCAGGGGACGGCCTGCTGTGGACAAGTTTACGTGCTACACTCCCACCAACCTTCAGGAGGGTCCTG
>JAUUZB010000242.1 GCA_030590185.1 Deltaproteobacteria bacterium | reverse complement strand
GGAGGTTTCGGTGCAGGGGGCCGGCTACGACGCGCCGGCCGACAACCTCTCGCAGACCGAAGGCCTGCTGCGGGACGTCTCCGCGCCGGTGGTGGTCGAGCTCGGGCGCATCACCTTGAACACGCAGCAAGTGATCAAGTTGCGGCCCGGCCAAATCCTACGCCTGCCGCGGGGCCCCAACGATCCGGTGAACCTCGTGGTCAACGACAAGTTGTTCGCCCGAGGTGAGCTGATTGAGGTCGACGGCGAGCTCGGCGTACGGCTCGTTCAGGTCGTCGGCAGCTGAGTGCCGCCATGTCGGCGATCGCTTCCTCCATCCTCCTGACCATCGGTGTGCTGGTCGCGCAGACCGGCGGCGGTCCCGGCGGTGGCGGTGAGCCACCCGCGGCCAGCGTTGGTGAGCCGAGCGCCGGTGAGCCGGCCCCGGACCTGACCGCCGACCAACCGCCCCCGTCGGAGTGGGATCGCCGGCAGGCAGAGAAGAACACCGCGGCGGACGAGGAGGAAAGAGAGCTGAAGGAGCTCGAGGAGCGCAGCTTCATCAGCCAGCTCTCCCAAACCCTGATCGCGCTGCTGGTCGTCTGCGGTATCCTGTGGCTGGTGGGAAGGTTCGCCATCTCCCGGCTCTCCAACGTGCGTTTCGGCGGCGGCAGCAGCGGCGAGTCGATCAAGATTATCGAGAAGCTGCAAATCGACCCCCGCACCTCCCTCTATCTGGTGGAGGTCGGCCGCGCCCGGATGCTGCTCGGTTCCGGAGAAAAGGGGATCCATTTGGTTTCGAGGCTCGACACGGCCCCCGGGTCCATGGAAACTGAGGCGAGCGACGGCGCGACCTTCGAACAGACCATGGCCAGTGTGGCCGGTACCAAGAGGGGTGGGTCGAGCCCAACGGCTAAGGACGAAGATGACTCCGGCAACTAGAAAACGCTTGGGGCAGGCCCGCCGCTGGCTGCTGCCGTTGCTCGCCAGCGCCATGGTGCTCGGTGTGGGGGCGACGGTTTATGCCCAACGCCTCAACACGGTGCTCGACAAGAGCGCCATCACCAACCGGCCGTTGGTGCTATTGGCCGCCCTCGCCGGGCTGGCCATGGTCCCCTTCGTCCTGATCATGGTGACCTCTTTCGTCAAGATCGCGGTGGTCCTGTCGATCGTGCGTCAGGCCATTGGCACCCAACAGATTCCGCCCACCCAGGTGATCACCGGGCTCGCCATCGTGATGACGGTGTACATCATGATGCCGGTCGGCCTGGAGATGAACCACCTCATCCAGGCGGAGCTGCTGGAGCTGAAGATCAAGGATGTGCGGCTCGATAAGATCGAACCGGACACCATGGTGAGGATCGGCAAGGTGGCGGAGACGCCGATGCGCAACTTCCTGATCAAGCACGCGCACCTCAAGGACCGCGACATGTTCTACAAGCTCGCCTGGCGGATGCGCAAGCCACGCGACCGGGCGGACCTCACGGATGTGGACTACGCGGTGATCGTCCCCTCCTTTGTGATCAGCGAGCTCAAGGAGGCGTTCCAAATCGGTTTCATTCTCTTTGTGCCGTTCCTGGTGGTCGACATGATCGTGGCCAACATTCTGATGGCCCTCGGCATGCAAATGCTGTCGCCCACAACCATTTCATTACCATTCAAGGTGCTGCTGTTCGTGATGGTCGACGGCTGGTACCTGATCAGCAAAGGCCTGGTACTCGGCTACCAGTGAGGTGACCCGAGGAGGGTAGAGATATGGACGAGAGGGCTATCGAGTTCGTCATCCAGATGACCAACCAAGGGCTGTTGATGGTCATGGTCGTCTGCGGGCCGCCGATCCTGACCAGCATGGTGGTCGGTCTGTCGATTTCGCTTTTCCAGGCGGTCACCCAGATTCAGGAGGCGACCCTGACCTTCGTACCGAAGATGGTCATCATTTTCGGCACCCTCGCGGCGTTGGGCCCGATGCTGGGCGGGACCTTGCTGCAGTACGCGACGAAATGTTTCGAGGGTTTCCCCAAGGTCGTCTTCTGACGTCCATAACCCCGGCCCGTTGTGGACGCCTTTTTCCACCAGATCGGCTTTGCGCTCAATTACACGCAGGAGCTGTTGATCGTCGCGCTGATCCTGGCGCGCACGGTGGCGATGATCCAACTGACGCCCTTCTTGGGCGGCAAGATCGTCCCGATGCAGATCAAGATGGGCTTTGCGGTGGTGCTCACCGTCATCATGTGGCCCTTGGCCCGTGGGGCGGTCGACGCCAACGGCATTCCCAGCTCGGCGATTCCGTTCATGATGCTGATGCTCAAGGAGGTCTTCATCGGCTTCATCATCGGCTTCATCAACGGTCACATCTTTTTCGTGATGAACATGGCTGGGCGCTTGATCGATACCGCCCGCGGCACCTCCATGTCAGAGGTCCAGGACCCCCACTCCAAGAAGCGCGCCACCCCGGTCGGGGACCTCTATACCCAACTGTTCCTGATCATCTTCGTGACCATCAACGGGCACCACATCTTCTTCGAGGCTTTCTTCTACTCTTTCCAGGCGATGCCGGTGCACCTCTCCCCGGCCTTCGGTGATCCACGCATGGCCACCTGGCTCGATCACATGCTGCTGATCTCCGGTGAGATCTGGCAGATCTCCGTGGTCTTGGCCTCGCCGGTGATGGCCGCGACCTTCATCACCGACGTGGTCTTCGGGATCCTCAATCGCGTCGCACCGCAGCTCAACGCCTATTTCATGTCGATGCCGGTCAAGGCCTTCTTTGGCGTGCTGATGATCTTCGTGGCGCTCGGCGCCATCGTCGCGCGCATGGAGGACTGGGTGCTCTGGACGCTGGTCAAGCTCGAGGAGATCCTCGAGCTGTTGTTCTTCCTGCCGGTGGGGTGATCACAGCCCACCCTGGGCGTGGATCGCCGAGCCCTTGAGCATCGGCTGCATGTCCGGGTTGAGGATGTTCGGCAGGGTGGTCACCACCTCGGTGAGCACGGCATCGAGTCCCTCGCTGGAGAGCTCCTCGATCACCACCGCGCCATCCGGCTCCGAGCCGAGTCGGTAGACCGTGTCATCGGTGGGGTAGAGGCTGACCTCGCGTACCAACCAGTGCTCGTCCAAGAAGTCGAAGCGCATGACCGTGCGTTGACGATCGGCGACGATCTGACGGGCCACCGGGTGCAGGGATGGGTGCAGGGCGAAACCGTCGGCGGTTTCGATCAGGGCGCCGTCGCGGCAGAGGTTGGCTACCGACTTTTGCCAACTGTCGTCATTCGGCGCATCGACGGGGCCCGTCTCGGGCTCGTCGAAGAAGGCGAGGACCTCGTCGACCGACATCGGCGCGTCCTCGTCGGCCTCGGTCACCGGCTTGGCGCGCAGGTCGCGGGCGAAGACGGCGAAGACCAGGTAGTCTCCGGCGGTCATCGAAAGCGGCCGGGCGCGGATTTGGGTGGTGGTGGTGAAGCCGACGGCGAGCTGCTCGGCGAGCTCCTCCTCGCTGAGCGGCTCCCCGAACAGGTGCGCCTCGTCGGTGCGTTGGTATTCGACCCCGAGTCGCTCGTGGAGGTAGAAGTTGCGGCTGCCCCCCTCCCCGGCGCTGCCGATGCGCACCACCACCCGGGCGCTGCATTCGCTCACCGGCAACAGACGTTCCTGGATTTCCGGCGCGGCGCCGGAGCCCTTTTCGTTGAGCAGCTCCCGCGCTTCGAGTTGCCCGAAGATCGCTTCTGGATCCTCCGGCTCGAGATCCTCCTGCGCCACGTAGTGCAGGGGCGACTCCGCGCTGGGGAAGAGGTCGAAGGTGAGCCGGAAGAAGGCCAGCTCTTGCTCCGTGAGGCGCAGTTGCGAGGACATGGGCTCAGGTCCCGCCTTGCGTCTTGGCGAAGGGATCGCGCGCTAGGGCGGCGGCCATGGTCTCGCCGAGGGTGGTCCAGGACTGGAGCGCTTGGCCGTGCTCGCCGCGCACGCCCGGGGTCGGTTTTGCCGTGCCCTCGCCAGTGGTGCCAGCTTCCGGGATGGAGCCGTCGAGGGTGCGGGCGATCAGCTCGGCGATCACCCGGCGCGGGGAAACCTCCGAGATGGTGCTGCCGATCTCCTCGGCCAGCGGGCCCGGTCGGATGTCGGCCTTGACCACCTGCCGCAGGTGGTCGGGTGTTTCTTCGTCGGCGCCAAAGAAGCTCTCCGCCACGGAGAACAGGTGATGACGTTTGCCCCAGTCGGTCTCCAGCTTCTCGTGATTGCCGAGGATGCGCTCGAGCTCCTCCTCGAGCTCCGGATCATCGAGCTTGCCGGCGAGCTGTTGCAACAGCGCCATTTTCCGCTCGCCCAGACTGATCCGCATCTTGAGGCTGCTGATACGCTCGCGCTTTTGCTTGAGGCTCTTCTGTTTTTTCTCGAGCTCCTTCTTGGAGAAGCGCTGGGCGCCGAGCTGCTCGAGGGCACCCCGGGCGCCGGCCAGCTCCTGCTGGACCTTGGCGTTGTTCTTTTGGGCCTGGGCCGCGATGGTGGCGAGCAGCTGCTTGGCGGCCGCCGGGTTGTCGCGGGCGAGCTTGAGGACATCCTTGCTGCTCGACTGCTCGGCCGCCATGCTGCCCGGGGGCTTGGCGCTGGCTTGGCGGCTGGCCTTTTCGAAGCTGTCGGCTGGCCGCGCGGTCACCGGCTTGCCTGGGGCGGAGCTCTTGGCCGCCGGCTGCTCTCGAGCGACCGGGGGCTGCTCCGCGCTGATCGGGGATCGGCCGCCGCCGCCGATCTTTCCACCGCCGCCTACCATGCGTCGAACAATCTATAGCGGGGCCCGCGCCGGTGCAATCGGGTCGACAGCCCCCGTCGCCATGGCCTAGACTCGACCCATGGGTGACGGTGGCACGGGCGAGAAAACCGAGGAACCGACCCCGGAACGGCTGCGCAAGCTGCGCAAGGACGGGAACGTCTCCAAGAGCCAGGACATCAACACGGCCTTCTCGTTCCTGATCACCTTCACCGTCATCGCCGGCACCATGCCGTTCATGGGCGAGGAGATGACCAACCTGTTCAACACCGCCCTGCTGGCCACCACCAAGACGGGGGAGCAATCGGGGGTGGTGACCTCGCGCATGCTGATGTCGGCCCTGATGACCTTCGTCAAGGTGATCGCCCCGGCCTGCACCGCAGCCTTCGTGGTTGGCATCACCGGCAACATCGCCCAGGTCGGTTTCATGTTCACGGTCAAGCCGATCACCCCCGACCTCAACAAGGTCAACCCGATCAACGGCCTCAAGGGCATGTTCAAGATGAAGAAGCTCGTCGAGCTCCTAAAGACCGTGATCAAGTTCGGCCTGATTGCCTATCTCTCCTTTGTGGCCCTGAGCGACGCCCTGCGCGACGTGGTGTTGATCATCCGCAGTGATCTCCACACCGGCATCGGCGTGGTCGGCGACATCGTTTGGGATTTTTGCCTCAAAATCGGCGCGGTTTTTATCGCCATCGCCGCGCTCGACGCCTTCTATCAGAAGAAACGATATACTAAAGATAATATGATGTCGAAGTACGACGTCAAACAGGAGTACAAGCAGTCGGAGGGCGATCCGCAGCAGAAGGCCGACCGCAAATCGATGCACCGGGAGATCATGAACTCCGCGTCGCCCTCCAACGTCAAGAAGGCCGACGTCGTGGTGCGCAACCCGGAGCACATCGCCGTGGCGCTCAAGTACGATCGCGAGGGTGAGGGGGGGGCGCCGACGGTCGTCGCCAAGGGCAACCGGCTCTGGGCGGACAAGGTGCTCGAGGCGGCCAAGCATTACGGCATCCCGATCGTCCGCAACGTGCCCCTCGCCCAGGCCCTCGACAAGCTCGACGTGGGTGAGGAGATCCCAGAGGAGCTCTACGAGGCGATCGCCGAGGTCCTCAACTTCGTTTATGAGCTGGCCGACAAGCACAACATGAAGTAGGGGCCGCTCTAACTGTATGTATTTCATAGATAATCACCCGAGCAGACAGCTCGGTAGCCAATCCCGGGTCGCCCGGTGTACGGGTAAGTATGGACAATTTTGTCAGTTTTAATCGCTTCACCAGCCTCGACCCGAACATCGCCCAGCATGGCGCCACGGTGGAGGAGTTGGTGCGCGCGCGCGGCACGCCGGACCCCAATCCGCTCCTGTCGCCCATGGCCAGTCCCGGAGTCAGCGAGACGCGTCTAGCGCTGGTGAACAGCGGGTCCGACCGCCTGCGGCTCGGGGACCCGACCCAGCCGGAGGTCAATCCCTACGAAGGTCCGAAGCGCACCCTGGTGGTGAGCCGCAACGCGGTGGCCAAGTTGCGCGGGCAGGTGATCGCCGACCTCCAAGCCCTGGTCAAGAGCGGCGCGGTTGGCACCCCCGAGGTCCGGGCGCGCATGACCGACTCCATGCAACGGGTCGCCGGTATGCGCGACTACATCGATCACCTCAACGGTCTCTCCGAGTCGATCGTGGCTCACACCGTGGGCGCGGCCAAGCCGTAGTTGGTTCCCGGCCCGCTTTCCCTTCGCTCCCCTCTTAGTGTTATAACCGCTCATCGTGG
>JAUUZB010001044.1 GCA_030590185.1 Deltaproteobacteria bacterium | reverse complement strand
GTGAGATCGACTGCTCCAACACGAACCGCTGCAACGTCGATTGCCTCACCAACTCGGAGGACGGTTGTTTGGTCGACTGCACCGGCGTCTCCGATTGCGATGTCTATTGCAGCGGCGGCGAACAAAGCTGTCCGGGCAACATCGTCGTCTGCAAGCGCCCATGCCCGTGAGCCGCAAACGCCCCGGTCCACTTGCAAGATCCTTCTGCTTTTGTTAGCGTAGACTAACAAGCAGAAAGGTTCCGAGCCACGTCCAGTGCCATCACCCTGAGCCACTCGCTCGAAGACTACCTCGAGACGATTTTTCAGCTCGTCCAGGAGCACCAGTTCGCGCGGGTCAAGGAGATTGCCAAGGCCCGCAACGTGCGCGCCGCGTCGGTGTCAAACGCCCTGTCGAGGCTTTCGGATCTCGGCCTGGTCAACTACGAACGCCGCGAATACGTCACCCTCACCGACGACGGCGAGCGCCAGGGTCGCCGGGTCTATGCCCGCCATCAGCTGTTGATGCGCTTCTTCGAAGAGGTGCTCAGCATGCCCGCCGACAAGGCCGAGGAACAGGCCTGCGCCATGGAGCACAGCCTCTCGGACGAGGGCATGGATCGTTTCGTGCGCTTTTTCGAGTTCCTCGGGGTATGTCCCAGCGCCCCGGCGGACCTGCTCGAACGCTTCAGGCGCTGCCCGATCGTCCAGGATGACGCCCCGAGCTGCTCCTTTGCCGAGGAGACGGACGCCGCCTGCGGCCACCATTGCAAAACCGCCAAGCAGGAGTCTGCTGACCCAGGCACCAAGATCATGGCCGTATCCCAGCTGGCGCCCGGCGAGCTGGCCCGCGTAACCCGGGTCGACGCCCAGGGTGCCATTCGCCAGCGGTTGCTCGACATGGGGATCCTGCCGAACGCCGAGGTGTGTGTGGAGCGGGTCGGGCCCACGGGCGATCCGGTCTGGATCAAGGTCCAGGGCTCTCAGCTCGCCCTGCGCCGCAACGAAGCCGATGCCGTGCAGGTCGCGGTGCAACCGGTCGCGGAGTAGCCAGTCGGGTTGCCGTTCAATTTTTTTTGCCCTGTTAGTTAGGTGGTCCTAACAATGATTGCTAGCGCTATGAGCCTCTTGGATCGCAAGGCCGCCCCTGACCTGCGAATCGCCCTGGCGGGCAACCCAAACTCGGGCAAGACCTCGATTTTCAATGCCCTGACCGGGGCGCACCAGGAGGTCGGCAACTACCCTGGTGTGACCGTGGAGAAACGCTCCGGGTCGTTCACCCTCGGGGACCAACGGGTGGACCTCCACGATCTGCCCGGGACCTATAGCCTGAGCGCCTACTCCCCGGAGGAGCGGGTCGCCCAGCAGGAGCTCACCCGCCTCGACCATGACGTGGTGGTGGTGGTCGCCGACTCGACCAACTTGAAACGCAACCTCGTCTTTCTCGCCCAGGTGATCCAGACCGGGGCCAACCCGGTGCTCTGTCTCAACATGTCGGATGAGGCCCACGCCGCGGGGCAGCGCATCGACATCGACCAGATGCAACGCCTACTCGGCTTCCCGGTGGTGGAGACGGTCGGCCACCGCGCCACGGGCATGGCAGATCTGCGCGCCGCCATCCAAGGCGCGGTTGCATCGCCGGTCAGCGCTCAACGTCTGGTCCTCGGTGAGAACGTCGACCGCGCCGTGGCCGCCATCACCGAGCACCTGCGCGCCGTGGAGATCGACCCGCGGCTCCATGATTGGATCGCCACCAAGATCCTCGTCGGTGATGCCTCCTACACGCGGGAGATCCAGCTCCAGTGCCCCGCCGCGGTGAAGGAAGGCGAGCGCCAACGCCGGGATCTGGAGTCGAGGACCGGGACGGACGCTGCGCTCTACGTCACCGAGCGTTACTTCGGTTTCGTCGATGGCCTGCTCCGGGAGGTCGTCACCCACCCGGCGCGGCCCAACGCCCGTGAGCTGTCGGATCGCATCGACCGGATCGTGGCCCACCGCCTGCTCGGCCTGCCGATCTTCGCGCTGATCATGTACGCCCTGTTCTGGGTGACCTTCACGGTCGGCGAGATCCCGATGGGCTGGCTCGAGGCCGGCTTCGGCGCCCTCGGCGGCGCCATCTCCTCCCTCTGGCCGCCGGGCTCTGACTCGGCGCTGCGCTCGCTGCTGGTGGATGGATTGATCGGCGGCGTCGGCGGCGTGATCGTATTTCTACCGAACATCCTGTTGTTGTTTTTCGGTCTCGCCATCCTCGAGGGCACCGGCTACATGGCGCGGGCCGCGTTCCTCATGGACCGGGCCCTGCACCGCTTCGGCCTACACGGCCAGAGCTTCATCCCCTTGATGACCGGCTTTGGCTGCTCGGTGCCGGGGATCATGGCCACCCGGGTGCTCGCCAACGAGCGGGACCGCCTCACCACCATGTTGGTGCTGCCCCTGATGTCCTGCGGTGCGCGCCTGCCGATCTGGATGCTGCTGATCCCCGCCTTCTTTGCCCCGGCCTGGCGCGCCCCGGCCCTCTGGCTGATCTACGCCGCCGGCATCGTTCTGGCGTTGGTGCTCGCCCTGGTGTTGCGGCGCTCACTGCTCAAGGGGGAGGAGGCGCCCTTTGTGATGGAGCTGCCGCCCTATCGGTTGCCGACCCTCAAGGGCGCAACCCTCCAGGTGGTGGACCGCGGATCGATCTATCTGCGCAAGGCCGGCACCGTGATCCTGGCGATCTCCGTTCTCATGTGGGTCCTCACCGCCTATCCCAAGGCGGAGACCTACCGCGTCGATGCAGAGCTCGCCGCTGGTCTGCTCACCCTCGTCGAGGATCCGGCCCTCGCCATGGGCGACCCGCGTCTGGTCACCGTTGAGGCCGTGGCCGGGCGCCG
>JAUUZB010000425.1 GCA_030590185.1 Deltaproteobacteria bacterium | reverse complement strand
CTCGGAGTACACCCCGGACAAGGAGCGCGGCAACTTCTGCGGCATGTACCAGGCGTTCCTAGGCGAACGGCAGCCGGGGGAGGACATCGACGCGGCCAAGGCCAAGCTCGAGGCGCTGTTCAAGAAGTAAGGCCGCGCCCGGATAGGTGTCCAACGAGGGTATCCCATGACCACTCCCGACGATCCTGATGCCTTCACCGATACCAGCTACGTGCTCAGCAAGTTCCTCGGTGACGACCGGCGGCGCTTCAAGCGCTGGCAGGTCAACGTCTCCATCCGCGAGCTCGAGCCGGAGAGCCACGTCTACCTCGCCACCAGTGTGAGCGCCGGAGGCTTCCTCTGCCCGGACGCTTCACCCCGCCTCCCCGGTGAGGAGCTCACGGTCGAGGTCGATTTCGGCAAGGGCGAGCCGCTGACCACGCAGGCGCGGGTCGTGCACTGCGGCAAGGGCAAGGATGGGCTCGGCCTCGCCTTGCAGTTCGTGGCGCCCCAACACCAGGTCGAGCACATGCTGCGCTTGGCGCTCGGGTCGTTTGATTGGGGAGGATCGCCGGACGGCGACTAGGGCTTCGCGATCAGAGCTCTCTGGTGATCAGAGCTCTCACCCTGCTCACTCACGGGACGATCAGGCTGACGGAGTTGCCACCCCCATTGGAGGAGGCGGGCTCGGCCGTGAAGATCAGCAGCTCGTCGCCCGGGGCGGCCTCGATGATCACCGCGAAGCTACCGTCGACCTCGACCATGGCGCGCTCGGCGATGGCGAGCCGCAGGTTCGCCACCACCACCACGATGCCGGCCGCCAACACCCCGGCCTCCCCGAAAACGGTGACCGTGTCGCCGGTGGCCGAACGGTGCACGCCGACCGAGAATTGGGTGTAGTCGGCGCTCGGATCCGGTGGGACGTTCTCGTCGAGGTCGGCGTTGGCCGCGTACGCCCCCATGGAGGCCGGATCGAGGGTGATCACCACCACGTCGAGCAGCACGTCATCCTGCACGAAGCCGATCTCGAGGGTATCGAAGAGCTGGGCGTTGACCACCGCGCCCATGGAGCCAGCCGCCGATGAAAAGACCCGGTACTCATCCTCCCGCGCTGGGTTGCGGATGATGACCAGGCCAGCGCCAGGGAAGGTTCCAGAGACCGCGGCCAAGTAGATGAAGGGGCCGTGATCCGACCAGTAGATACCGCCCGGGTCGATGAGGGGGCCGGCACCAGAAACCGTGCCGTCGAAGTTCTCCCAGTCGTCCTCGGCCTGGGTGCCGCCAAACCCGCCGAACCCGGGGGCCGGATCCCAGCGGTTGCTGCCATCGCTGCCGCCGGCGCCTAGGTCGTTGGCCTCGGGAAGGGGTACGGTGTCGATGAGACAGGCCGACAGCCCCAGGGTCAATCCAAGGGCAAACGAGCCCATCAACGCGTGACGACAAATCAGCACGGGCACCAATAAAGCACGCTGCGTGCCATCTTGCCCAGCCCAAAAATCCAAAGAAATCAGGCTACGCCAGGGGACCCTTCGGCCAGGCCGTCAACGAGTGTTTACAGGTGCTACTTTTTGTCTACAACGATGCCGTACTTATTGATCTTCTTATATAAGCCCGCCCGGGTCAGACCGAGACGCTTGGCCGCAGCAGCCACCTTGCCGTTGTGCTGCTCGAGCACGGCCGTCTGGGTGTCCCGCTCAAAGCGCTCCACCACCTCCTTGAGCTTGAGGCCGGCGGGAACCCCCGCAACCCCGGCCCCCACCCTCGGGCCCGGCGTGTTGATGGCGGTCTTGGGGCACAGCTTGGTCGAGAAGGCGCTCGGCTCGATGGCGCCGTCGGCCAGGGCGAGGGAGCGTTGGATCTCGTTTTCGAGCTCCCGGACGTTGCCGGGCCAATCGTAGTCCAACAACAGGGCGTGTGCCTCGGGGGTGAGCCGCGGTGTCTCGTCGCCACAGTGGATCCGCAGCAGGTGGGCGATGAGCAGCGGCAGATCCTCGCGTCGCTCACGCAGGGGTGGCACCCGAATCTCGACCACGTTCAATCGGTACCAGAGATCCTCGCGGAACTCGTTGGCGCGCACCATCTCCTCGAGGTCCCGGTTCGAGGCCGAGACTACCCGCGCATCGGTGGACAGGAACTTGGTACCGCCGACGCGGCGATATTCTTTTTGTTGCAGCACGCGCAGGAGCTTGACCTGCATCTCGAGGGGCATGTCGCCGATCTCGTCGAGGAAGATGGTACCGCCCCGCGCCACCTCGAACAGACCGGGCTTTGAACGTACCGCGCCGGTGAAGGCGCCGCGCTCGTGACCGAAGAGCTCGCTCTCCAACAACGGCCCGGGGATCGCGCCGCAGTTGACCGACACGAATGCGCCGCGTCGCTGTTTGGAGCCGTTGTGGAGGGCGCGGGCCACCAGCTCCTTGCCGGTGCCGGACTCGCCGAGGACGGTGACCGATACCTCGCGGTCGGCAACTCGGTCGATGACCCTGTAGATCTCGCGCATGGCCGCGGCGCGGCCGATCATGCCGTGGCGGCCGGTTTCCTGTTCCTGCTCGCCGCGTCGCGTGCGCACGATCTCCAGCTCGGCGGCGCTGGCCTTGAGCTCCTGCTCGAGACGCTGGTTGAGATCCTCGATCGAGCGGCGTGAGCGTTCGAGCTCGCGGGTGCGGCCCGCTAGCTTGGAGACCAACCGGGCGTTGGCGAGAGCGATGGCCGCCTGGTCCCCGAAGGCCGAGAGCAACGCAACGTCGGCGTCGGAGAAGGCGTTGATGCGCTGACGATTGTCGAGGTAGAGCGCCCCGAGCACACCGTCCTGGGAACGCAGCGGCAGGCAGAGCACGCTGCGCAGCTTGAGGGCGTGCACCGACATGGAGCCATCGAAGCGCTCGTCATCCTGGGCGTCGATGCTGGTCACCGGCAGGCCGGTACGCATGGCGCTCGCCGCGATGGAGCGGCTGAACTCCAGGTCGCTCTCGTCGCTCGAGGCGCCGGACCAGGCCTCTGGATCGATGTTGCGCGCCGCGTGCAGCACCAGGCTCTGCTCGTCGATCGGTCGCCGGTCCTGGGTCGGTTGGCCGTCGAGGTCCAGGCCGGTCTCCGGGGTGAGCACGATCAGGCCGCGCTCCGCGCCCGACAGGGCAATGGCTGCGTCGATGATCCGCTCGAGCAATCGATCGGGATCGCGGTCCCGGGCCAACTCGCGGTTGATGGCGAACAGGCGGTCGAGGTTGCGAGTCTGCTCGTCGGCGCCGCTGGCCGGTGCCTGGTGGACCACCAGGGAGAGCTCCCGACGGTACCAGACCTCGCTGTAGGAGCGCTCGTAACGGGCGCTGAGCCGAGCGCGGGCCGCGGCGGCGAGCTGCCGTGCCTTGGCCAGGTGCAGGTCGGCGTCGATGGCCCGCCCGACGCGCGACATCAGACGGTAGAGGGCCGCGTGGGCCAGCCACTCTTGATCTTGATCGGCCCGGCCGGCGGCGATGCTGGCGGCGCGCTCGGCAGCCGCGATGGCGGCCCGGGTTTGCGCCGGGTCTGTGCCGGCGGCGTCGAGGCCGGCGAGGGCCTGCCACAAGCGGGCCTGAGCTTCGATGTAGTCGCGACCGATGGACTGGGCCTGCCCAGCGGCGGCGGCGGCGAGTTGTTGGGCAGCGGCGAAGTCACGGGTGAACAACGCGATCTCGGCCGCCACCGCATCGCACTCGATGAGGCCCGCCCGGTTGTCCGAGGCGCCGAACAAGGCGCGCGCCTCATCCCTGAGCTCGCTGGCGCGAACGCTGTCCCCGAGGGCCAAGACGAGCTCCGTCTCCACCAGCGCGAGGTAGGCTTGCTCGGTGGGCATGGCCAGCTCAACCGCGTCCGCCCTCGCCTGCTGGGCAACCTCCAGGGCGACCCCGGTGTCCCCCAACCAGCCGAGCAGGTTGGCACGGTTCAAGTTGACCCGCACCGCGTGGCGCCGGCCATCCATCAAACGCGCCAGGCTGTTCGCCTCCTCGTATCCGGCGAGCGCGGCGTCAAACTGGTGTTGCTCCTGACGCAGGGCGGCCAGGTTGCTGAGCCGCATCACCTGACGTGGCAGGTCGTGTTGCTTGCGAGCCGCGGCCAGGCTCTCGCTGTAGGCCTGTTGCGCCGCCTGGAGATCACCGGCCTTGTGCAGCACCAGCCCGAGGTTGGCGAGGGTGGATCCCTGCAGGCGATCGCTGGCGCCGGTATCGCGCGCCAGCTGCACGGCGGTTTCCAGAAGCTCCCGGGCCCGGGTCATCTCCCCGCGGTAAAAGGCGACCAACCCCTGCACGTTGCGCAGCTCAGGCTCGTGGGAGTGTGGCGTCTCCCGCTGGAGAGCGGTGGTGATGATGGCCAGGGCGGCCTCGTAGTTGCCCTCGAGCATGCGCGCCCGCGCCGCCAATGCCTCCACCGCGCCGCGCGCCTCGTCGTCCAGGCCCGGGCCGTCGAGTGCATCTGCCGCCTCGCCGTACTTGCCGAGACTCAACAGCGCCTCGGCCTCACCGAGTCTTGCGGCGGGGTGCGTGGGCGCCGCCCGGAAGCGTTCGACGGCTTCTTCGGCGCGTCCCAGGGCGAGCAGCAGGCGCGCCGATTCGATCTGGGCGTCGGCGATCTCCGGTTGGTGGGCGAGGAAGGTGTCATAGAGCTGCAAGGCGGCGACAAAGCGAAGCCCGCGACTCGCGTGCCGGGCGCCCCGCAGCAACGGCTCCGCGGCCCGTTCTGGCTCGCCGAGGCGATCCCACAATTGACCGAGCAACGCGGCCCGTTCGGTCCCGCCGAGGTCGGTGTCGGCTCGATCTCTACCCTCTTCGAGGGTCTCGGCGACCTCGCGTACCAAGGCTTCAGGTGCGCGCCGGGCGAGCTGTTGGCCGACGAGCTCACCGGCCGGTGCGAGGGCCGCGGCATTCTCATCGCTGCGATCGCACAACAGCCCGAGGCCGATCGCCGCGTCGAGACGGTCGGTGGTCACCGCGCCGTGCAACCGGGGCAGGCGCCGCAACAACGCCAGGGGCGCCTGCGGCTCGAGCAGCGCCACCGCGGCGACCAGATCCCGGCCGGAGGCATCGAGCTGTTCGAGGCGACGAT
>JAUUZB010001099.1 GCA_030590185.1 Deltaproteobacteria bacterium | reverse complement strand
ATCATCCGGCGGGCGCGCGTTGCGTGGACGGTGGCGATGGTCGTGGCGTGGGGTTCGTTCGTCAACGCCGGTGTGTTACTTTCCCGCGTGCTCGCGCACGGCACCATCAGCTACGCCGAGGGCGGCTGGCGACCGCCGTGGGGGATCGAGCTCCGCATCGACCTTCTCAACGCCCTCGTCCTACTGATCGTGACCGGGATTTGCGCTATCGTTCTCACCGCCAGCCCGCGCAGCCTGGAGCAGGAGGTCCCGCGCGAAAAGCACTCCAAGTTCTACGCTATCTACCTGCTGTGCATGACCGGCCTCGCCGGTATGACGATCACCGGCGACGCCTTCAACATCTTCGTCTTCCTCGAGATCTCGTCGCTGTCGTCGTACGCGCTCATCGCCCAGGGCAGCACGCGGCGGGCGCTGACCTCCTCGATCCAGTACCTCGTGATGGGCACCATCGGTGGCACCTTCCTGCTGCTCGGGATCGGCTTGATCTACATGGTCACCGGCACCCTCAACATCGCCGACATGGCGGTGCGGCTGGCGGCGGTCGGGCCCAACCGCACGGTGGTGGTGGCGCTGGCCTGCGTCGGCATCGGGGTCGGCATCAAGCTGGCGGTCTTCCCGCTCCACATCTGGCTGCCAAACGCCTACACCTACGCGCCGGCGGTCGTCACCGCCTTTCTCGCCGCCACCGCCACCAAGGTGGCCTACTACGTTCTGGTGCGGTTCGTGTTTTCGGTCTTCGGGGTGGAGCTCGCCTTTGCGAACCTCCACCTCGACGCGGTGCTGATGCCGCTCGCCATCGCGGCCATGTTCGCGGGGTCCTTGGTCGCCATCTTCCAGGACAACGTCAAACGCATGCTGGCCTACTCGAGCGTCGCCCAGATCGGCTACATGGTGCTCGGTCTGAGCCTCTACTCGGTGAGCGGTCTGACCGGCGGGCTGGTCCACCTCTTCAACCATGCCCTGATGAAGAGCGGGCTCTTCCTGGTCATGGCGGCGGTCATGCTGCGCGTCGGCTCGAACAGGATCGAGGACTTTGCCGGGCTCGGCCGCCGCATGCCGCTGACGATGGCGGCGTTCGTGGTCGCGGGGCTTTCGCTGATCGGTGTGCCGCTGACCGTTGGTTTCGTCAGCAAGTGGTATCTGGTGACCGGCGCATTCGAGAGCGGTCTGTGGCCGGTGGCGGTGCTGATCCTCCTGAGCTCGCTGCTGGCCGTGATTTACATCTGGCGGGTTGTCGAGGTGGCGTACTTCCAGCAGCCGCCGGAGGATGCTCCCGAGATTCGCGAGGCGCCATTGAGCCTGCTTGCACCGATCTGGGTGCTGGCGGGAGCCACCGTCTTCTTCGGCGTCTTCACCTCGTTGAGCGTCGGCGTGGCGTCGGCGGCGGCGCGTATGCTGCTTGGGATCGAGCTGTGACGGCGCAAACCGCGGTCGGTTTAGCGGTCGTGTGGCCGCTCGCAGGCGTCGTCCTGATCGTGTTGTTCAGGCGCTGGCCGAACCTCCGCGAGGCGGCGAGCCTCGTCACCGGTGTGAGTCTGTTTGCGATCGTCGCCCGCGTCATCCTGCCTGCGGTGCAGGCCGGTGGTAGACCGCGTCTCGGCGTGGTGGAGGTGCTACCGGGTCTCGACCTCGCCTTCGAGGTCGAGCCGCTGGGGATGCTCTTCGCCATGGTGGCGTCGGGGCTGTGGATCGTCACCACGCTCTTTTCGATCGGTTACATGCGCGCCCACCACGAGGAAAACCAGACCCGGTTCTACGTCTGCTTCGCCATCGCCATCTTTGGTGCGATGGGCGTCGCTTTTGCCGCCAACGTCTTTACCCTCTTCATCTTTTACGAGGCCATCACCCTCTCCACCTATCCGCTGGTGACCCACGCCGGTACCTGGGAGGCGAAGCGCGCCGGACGCATGTACCTGGGTTATTTGATGGGCACCTCGATCGCCTTCCTGCTCTTCGCACTGGTGTGGACCTACTGGGCGGTCGGCACCACCGATTTCCGGCCCGGTGGGATTCTGGCCGGCACGGTGGGTGGATGGCAGCTCGTCGTTCTGCTCGCTCTCTATGCCTTCGGTACCGGCAAGGCGGCGCTGATGCCCTTCCACCGTTGGCTGCCGGCGGCGATGGTGGCGCCGACCCCGGTCAGCGCTCTCCTGCACGCGGTGGCGGTGGTCAAGGCAGGGGTGTTCACGGTGCTCAAGATCGTGGTCTACATCTTCGGCATCGATCTGCTCCATTTCACCGACGCCAGCCGATGGCTGACCTGGGCCGCGGCTTTCACCATCATCGCGGCGTCGATCATCGCCCTCACCAAGGACAACCTCAAGGCGCGGCTCGCCTACTCGACCATCAGCCAGCTCTCCTACATCGTGCTCGGCGGCGCCCTTGCGACGTCGGCTGGGGTGATGGGCGGCGGCATGCACATTGCCATGCACGCCATGGGCAAGATCACACTCTTCTTCTGCGCCGGCGCGATCATGGTGGGGGCTCACAAGACAGAGATCAGCCAGATGGGCGGGCTCGGGCGGCGGATGCCCTTCACCTTCGGGGCCTTTCTGCTCGGTTCGCTGAGCGTCATCGGTCTGCCGCCGATGGGCGGTTCGTGGAGCAAGTGGTACCTGATGATGGGTGCGGTCGAGGCCGACCAGCTGGTGATGATGGTGGTGCTGATGGCGAGCTCGTTGCTGTCCATTGGCTATCTCATGCCGGT
>JAUUZB010000015.1 GCA_030590185.1 Deltaproteobacteria bacterium | reverse complement strand
TTCTGCGCCTATCTCTGCCCGGTGGGTTGGCTGGCCACGACCATGGCACGCCTACGGACACGCCTGGGACGCCGGGCGCCGCTGCAGGGGCTCCTACCCAACCTGCGCGGCAACAACCCCGGCCGCTGGCTCCTCGGACTCATCGCTCTCGCAGGCCTGGCCGGTTTTTCCAGCTCCGCGGCCCTCCTGCTGCTCCATCTTCACCCCCAGCGCTGGGCCACCGCGCCCTTTGATCAGGGCGCCCTGTTCCTCGTCATCGGGACCTCTGTCCTTTTTTGCGCCACTGAGCTTCTGCTGGCCCCGGGCCTTTGGTGCAGCTCCATCTGCCCCAGCGGAGTCATCTACGACCTCGTGGCACAGCGTCGGGTGGTGACCCTGACGAAGACCGGCAGCGAGGCCTGCCCCAAGGGCTGCCACCTCTGCGACGAGATCTGCTGGCTGCACCTCGAGCCCCGCGGCGGCCGGGTAGGACCTTCCTGCGACCTCTGCCTGACCTGCGCAGCGGTATGTCCCAAGAAGCGTCTCGAGCCGGGGAGGGCAAGGAACGTAATCACCACCATCGCCCTTCTAATGATGACGACGGCGCCCCTCGCCTGTGCCGCCGACAATCCTGAGTTGCCTCGGTTGGAGAACAAGCCCCTTTGGTCTTTTGAGATCAACCAGCTCGATCACGAAGTATGGAACAACTCTGGCAGTCACGAGGTCGGCCTCGCGGTTTCCTTCGTAGAAGCGACAGACAACGGGGACCTCTACCTCATCGGCGCCGGACTCTGGGATCCTGAGACCCGCCCAGTAACCCCGCCGGCCCGGCTCACCCTAGAGGGCTCGGATGGCCGAGCCAGCCTCCGCCTCGCAGCGCCCAACGCCCCGCGCTCAACTCCAAACCGGGCGGTCTACGAAGCGCGGGCGCTGATCACACCGGGCAGCTGCCAAACCCTCAGGATCGCCTTCGACGGCACCAACGCCAGCGCCGAGCTACGCTTCCCCCACGACTGCCGCCATCGACGTACCAAGCACGCGTTGATCGGCGCCCTCGCCCTCACGGTCCTGCTGGGCGTCGGCCTGGCGTGGGGACGGTCCGGCTGAATTCACTCGCGGGCGCTGTGTGGTGAGGGGACGCGGACGCGCTACCGCCCCAACAACGCCAAGCTCAGCCACGGTATGTAGGTCACCGCCAACAGCGCCAGCAGCATGATCACCGCGTACGGGAACGACGCGCGGATCACCTGCACAATCGGCTTTTTGAACACCGAGCTCGCCACAAAGAGATTGAGGCCGATGGGCGGCGTGATGTAGCCGATGGAGAGGTTGACGATGAAGATCAAGCCGAAGTGGATCGGATCGATGCCGTAACGGATGGCGATCGGCGCCAGCAGGGGCGCCACGATCATGATCGCGGACATGATGTCCATCAGGCAGCCGAGCAACAAGAGGAAGACGTTGGTCAGCAACAGGAAGCCGATCTTGGTCTCCACCGACCCCTGCAGCCAGTCGGCGGCGGCGTTGGGCACCTGCTCCTCGGTGAGGAACTTGTTGAAGGCGATGGCCAGCACCAGGAGCATGAAGATCACGCCCATCATGGAGCTCGCCTCGAGGAACACCTTTGGGTACTCCTTGATCTTGAGCTCGCGGTGCACGAACAGCTCGATCCCCAGGGCGTAAATCACCGCCACCGCCGCTGCCTCGGTGACCGTGAACCAGCCGAGGTAGATACCGGCGAAGATGATCAGGATGAGCATCAAGGAGAAGACGCCGGTCTTGAGGGCTTTGCCGATGCCCTCGCCCTTGACCGGCTTTAGCAAGAACTTGGAGCGGTCCATCTTGAAGATGGCAAAGGCCACTAGAATCAGCGCCACCAGCAGCCCCGGCAGCACCCCGGCGATGAACAGCTCGCGAATCGACAGCGCCCGGCCGCCCACCGGCGCCATGATGGCGTAGATGATCATTGGGATTGACGGTGGGATGAGGATGCCGAGAGTGCCGGCGGTGGTGACCAGGCCCAGGGAGCGTTGTTCGTCGTAGTTCTCGGCCATCAGGGCAGGGAACATGATGGTGCCGATGGCGATCACGGTCACCGGCGCCGAGCCGGAGATGGCGGCGAAAAATAAGCAGGCGATGATGGTGGTGACCAGCATGCCGCCGGGCATGAAGCTGACCACCGCCTTGGCAAAATTGATCAAACGATCGGCGATGGAGCCGGCGGTCATCAGGGAGCCCGCCAGGATGAAGAACGGGATCGCCAGCAGGACCTCCTTCTTCACGGCGTCGAACATATCGACCGGAACGTTCACCAGATCGCCGGTGCCAATGAGCAGGGTCGCAAAGGAGACCGCGATCCCCAACAGGGCGAACAGCGGCACCCCGAGGACCAACAGGATCAGGCAGCCGATGAGGATCAACCAGCCGGGGCTGGCACCGAGCAGGTAGACGACGAGCGACGCCACGAGAAAGCCGGGGAAGATGCCGGCGACGATGACATCCTTGAGGGCCATGGGCTGGGTGCCCGCGGCCACGATGCCCTGGACCACCGGTGGCGGGCGCTTGCCCTCTTGCTCCAGCTCCTCGGTCTCGATCGGCTGGCGGAAGATATTGGCGATGAAACGGGCGCCCATCATCACCAGGGAGAAGGGGATCACCAACTGAATGATCCAGGTGGGGATCGGCAGGACGCCTTCCTTGTCGCCGTACTCCAACGACTCGCCGACCAGATCGGCGGCGTAGGAGGCGAGCATGAAGCAGAAGCCGGCGGCGATGAGCTGAGAGAAGAGGGCCGCCACCCGCTTGCCGCGCGGGCTCAAGATGCGGCTCGCCACGTCAATGGCCAGGTGCTTGCGTTCCTTGGTCGCGAGGCTGGCCCCCAGAAAGCCGACCCAGATCATCAAAAACAAGGCCAGCTTGGTGGCCCAGAACCATCCCAACGAAATGAACTCGAACCAACGGTCCAAGGCGACGACGAAGACCAAGGCGGTCATCACCAGCATCGCCGCCACCATGAAGACCTTTTCACAGATCTCAATCACCCGGTCCGCGACCCGATAGACGTTGCGGATCACCACGATGGCAAAGGTGACCGCCATGATGATGAGGAACACCGCCTCGAGGAGGGCCATGCCCACCAGCCACCAGAGCTTGCTCCAGCCCCACTCCACCGGGTTGTAGACGCGGTCGCGGGTGAACAGCAGCGAACGGTTGAGCAGTGGGAGGTCGCTCACGCCGGGCCTCCTTTGGTCGGGTCATCATAGAAGGCGTCGAGGATGTCCCAGTACTTCTCGATGGTGACCTTGCGTTTGACCTTGAGGGTCGGGGTCAGCTCCTCGCCGACCTCAAAGTCCGCCTCGAGGATGGCGAACTTCTTGATCGTCTCATAGGAGGCGAGCGTCTTGTTGCGCGCCATGATCTCGCGCTCGACCTTGGCGAAAATCTTCGGGTGACGGTAGAGCTCCTCCACCTCCTCCCATTCGATCTCACGGCGCTCGGCGTAGGACTTGGTGTCCGCGGGATCTAGGGTCACCACCGCGGTGAGGAAGTTGCGCTTGTCACCGTAGACCATGATCTGACTGATCAAGGGCGCGGTCTTCATCATATTTTCAATATTTTGCGGCGCGATGTTCTTGCCGCCGGAGGTGACGATAATGTCCTTCTTACGATCGGTGATGCGCAAAAAGCCGTCGGCGTCGAACTCGCCGATGTCACCGGAGTGGAACCAACCGTCGACGATCGCCTCACGGGTGGCCTCCTCGCGCTTGTAGTAACCGGAGAAGACATTGTCGCCGCGCAACAAGACCTCGCCATCGTCGGCGATCTGGACCTCGCACCCCGGGAGAATCGGGCCGACGGTACCGAAGCGGTACTTGTCCAAACGATTGAGGCAGACCGCGGCGGTGTTCTCGGTGAGGCCGTAGCCCTCGAGCACCAGAATCCCAGAGGCGTGGAAAAACTCGGCGATCTCCTTGGAGAGCGGCGCGCCGCCGGAGACGAAGTATTTGAGCTCACCGCCAAAGGTGCGCTTGAGCTTGTTGAAGACCAACAGCTCCGCCATCTGGAATGGGATGGTCAGGTAGGGGGGAACCCACTTGCCCTGCTGGCGCAGGCGGCTGACCGCCCGGCCCACCGCCATAGCAAAGGCGAAGATTTGTTTCTTCAGGCGGCTACCGCTCTGCACCCCGGAGAGCACGGCGCTGTAGACCTTCTCGTAGATGCGCGGGACGCTGAACACGAAGGTCGGCCGGATCTCCTGGAGGTTGTGCATCAGGCGATCGATGTTCTCGGCGAAGGAGACCGTAAAGCCCATCTGCAAGGACAGCAGATAGCCTAGCCGCGCGAAGATGTGCGCCATGGGCAGGAACAACAGGGTCTCGTCGCGCTCGTCCCCTGGCAACACCTGACTGACGGAGTCGATCTCGAAGAGGAGATTGCGATGGGTGAGCCGAGCGCCCTTGGGGGGACCCGTGGTGCCGGAGGTGTAGACGAAGGTCGCGATGTCCTGTGGTTCGATTTGCGCCGCTAGGTTGCGTACCAGATCCTGGTCCTCGGCGAGCAAGGCGCGGCCCTGTTCCCGTACCTTGTCGTAGGCGAGCACGAACCCGGACTCCTTGACCTTGCCTTCGATCAGGATGGCGTGCTCGAGCTTCGGAAGCTCCCCCTTGACCTCGAGGACTTTGGCGAGCTGCTCCCGGTCTTCGCAAAACACCACCCGTGCATCGGCGTTGTCGAGCACGTAGCGGACGTCCCCCGGCAAGTTGGAGTGGTAGATCGGTACGGTCACCGCGCCGATACAGAAATCGGCGATGTCCATCACCGCCCACTCGACGCGGCTGTTGGCGATGACGGCGACCCGGTCGCCCTTTTCGATGCCGAGGTCAATCAGGCCGGCGCCGATCTCCTGCACGTAGCGACTGTACTTGGGCCAGTCGATGTCGACCCACTCGGTGGGCTCGCGGCGTCGCAGGGCTATGTTGTCGCCCTCGTCGTCGGCGAAGCGCTCCACCGCCCGAAAGAACAACTCCCCCATCGAACGCGGGGCTTTGGCCCCGGTTCCGCCGGACTCCGCCCCGGGCTCGGTGGACTCCGCCCCGGGCTCTTCCGCCAGAGCTTCGCCGCTCATTTCTGCTTGGCCTGGAATTCCTTCTGAGCGGCGTAGACCTTTTTCAGCAGCGCCTTGCCGATCTCCCCTTCGAACTCGGCGTGGACGCCGCGGGTCTTGTCGATGAAGATCTTGCGCTCCGCCGCGGGCATGTCTGCCACCGTGATGCGGGCGTCGCGGAAGTTTTGCAGCAGGTCCTCGCGCATGGTGCGAACGATCTTGCGCCCGTGGCTGGTCTCGGCTCGCCAATCACCGAGCACGACCTTTTGCAGATCCTCTGGCAGGCTATCGATGAACTTCTTGGAGTAGATGATCACCGCCGGCTGATAGATGTGCTGGGAGACGGTGTAGTACTTGATCCCCTCGTACCAGCCGGTCGCCGCGGAGAAGAGCGGCGTGTTGTCAAAGCCATCCACCATGCCGGTTTGCAGCGCCCCGAGCACCTCCGGTACCGGGATCGACTCCGCTTGCACGCCGAGGGCCTTGTACATGGCGAGGTGAACCGGCGACTCCTGGGAGCGCATCTTCATGCCCTGCAAGCCGGCGAGATTGGTGAGGGGCTCCTTGGTGGCAAAATTGCGCCAACCGTTTTCGTGCCAGAACCCAAAGACGAAGCCCTTGTCCGCCATCAGCTTCTTGAAGTCCTCGTGCACGACCTCGTTGAGGATGTGGTCGGCCTCGGCAAAGCTCTCGAACAGGAAGGGGAGCTCCATCAGCTGCAGCTGAGCGATGCCGGCGCCCTCGGCGAGGGCGGCGGTGCTGCCGCCCCAACCCTGGAGGCGACCACGACGCAGGGCGCGCACGGTCTCGACTTCGCCGCCGAGGGTGCCACCCAAGAAGACCTTCATCTTGATGCGACCGCCGCTCTCTTTTTCGACGCGCTTCTTGATCGCCGTCAAATGCTGGGCCCAGGGTGTGCCGTCCGGCGCCACGGTGGCGAGCTTGAGGGTGAACTCGGCTGCCATGACCGGCTGGTCCGCCGCGATCAGGACCGCCAGGGTGGTGAGCGAAAATAGGGCAATACGAAGCGAGCTTCTCAGGGACATCGCAATCTCCGTGCCGGGCGTCGGCCCCGCGGATATTTTGGTCTATTCGAAGAGGTCAACGGCCTTGGCGAGCAGCTCTTTGGCGCGCCGCTGGTCGACCTTCTGGATCGGCACCACGTCCGGCATGGCGTTCGCGTCACCGTTGATCACTTCGTTGAGCAGCTTCTCGAACAACTCGCGGTCCTGCATTTTGACCGCGTAGTACTCGGCGATCAGGACCTTGGTGCCGAAGTATCCCGGTGCCAGCTCGAGAGACTTGTCAAAGTGCTCCTTGGCCTTGTTGAGATCACCACCGGCAAAGGACGGGGCCTTGGCGTAGTAGGCGCCGAGCCCGCGGTCCGCGGCGGCGTGGTAATACTCGGGATCGAGGAGCACGACCTTGTCGATGAAGGCCTTGAGCTTGGACTTGTTCTTCACCACGGTGGTGAAGCCCTTGGCCACCGACCATTTGCCGAGGTTGGAGTATGCCCAGTAGATTCCCGGGGCGTCTTCCTTCTGGGTGATGTCGAGGATTTCATAATCCTGCTCGCCCGCAGCGATGCGGTCGCGGAACTCCGGACGCAGGCCGAGGATGCGCTCGCCCCAACTGGCGCCCTTGTCGTAGGCAGCGAGCACCTCCTCCTCGTTGGTGAGGTAGCCGTAGGCCAACAGGTAGTTGCCGCGGGCCAAGCGCGTCAACACGTCCCGGTTATCCGGCTGCTGCGCTGCGACCTGCTCGTAGGTTGCGAGCGCCTCCTTGAGCTTGGCCACGTCCTCGCGCTGGCCCCACAACTCCTCAGCCTGGGTGAGGAGTGCCTCGTCCACCGTGGCCGCGCTCGGCTCTGCCTTGGCAGTGTATGCCTGGTCACGACTGGCGCCGCAGCCAAGAAGAAAAACGCCCAACGACAAGTAAAGCTTGAATCGCATGATCAGCCCCCGAATCCTGGGTTTTCGATAGGAGAAGATCGGGGGAATATCTACGCTCTGGGGTCATGTCAACGGCGTGTATTGCCGCGCCAGTTGGGCTAGGTTGCCGCGAATTTTCACCTGGAGACGAGCGGTGTCTAGACGCGAAGATAGGGAAGCGAACAAAAAGAAGGCCGCGACAGGCAAGCTGGGCCTCGTCGCCCGCTTCCTTGGTGAGACCCCCTGGGCCATCGCCGCCAGCCTCTTTCCCGTGCTCGCCGATGGGCTCCATTGGCTCGTCTTCGATGATCTGAACGATGTCTTTCGGGAGATGCTCCTCGCCCCCAGCGAGACCACCATCCTCGTCGTCCTGGGCATCTATCTGGCCTACGTCGTCTCCCTCGGTTTCATCGGTCGCCTCGAGCCCGACATCAAATTGAAGAGCGTCACGATCACGAGCTACGACGAGGTCCAGCGTCGCAAGACATCGACGACGACGACCTGGCCGGACATCATCTTCTTTTATCCGTCCTTTGGCTTCGGCATCATCATGGTGCTGGCCCTCGTCATCGTCAGCGGTATGACCGTGGATGACGCGAATGTTTCAGAGGGCTGGCAGCAATTCGCTGTCTTCACGGCGATTGGGATCTTCTTCGCCCACCTCGTCGTCAAGTTCGGAGGGATCGAGGCCCGGCATCCCTCCTCGAAGCCGCGCTACTTCTTCTATTTGGTCCCCACCGTTCTGATCTCCGAGATTGTGCTCAACCTGTCCACTGCCATTTGGTACCGCAACCTCGGCCCCGAGGCCGGTGCCCCAGCCCCTGAGAACCCGGACGTCTTCGTATCCTTCTTGTTCGCCGCGCCCATCTTCCTCCTCTTTTTCGCCGCGCCCCGCTTCACCTTCATGAGCAAGAGCTTCACCTGGCCAGCCCTAGCCTCCGGCCTCGCGTTCGTCCTCTACGAGCTCTGGGGTATGGTGGAGTACGCGCCGCTGCTCTGAGGGCGCTCTGGCTCTGGAAGCGGCTCGACAACCGCGCAATCGGATCCCATCTTAGAAACCGCTACGGGATCAACACGAGCTCGATCATGAGATCAAATTCGGAACGCGCCACACGCAGCCACAAAGAGGACGCCAACTGCGCCGTGCCCACCGGCCGCTTCTGACACGACCGGGGCATGGTGCCCAGGTTGGGCGCCGACAAGATGGTGCCGGTGAAGAAACCGGCGGCGGCGCTGCTCTCTGGGCTGTTGCTGCTAGCGAGCCTCGGGGTGACGGTTCGCGATCTGATCGCCGGGGAGACGCTGCCGGTTTGGTTGTACGGGGTACCGATCGCTATCCTGGTCGTGTCCCTCGCCCTCGCCCTGACGCGAGACGGCCAGGCCTCCCTGCAGCTGCGTAGCCTGGAGATCGTGACGTTCGCGGCCACGGTGATCTTCATCGCCCTGCGCGACTACGCGATGCTCGAAGCCGCCAGCCAAATCGACACCGGCTCCATGGCCGCGGTGTGGCAACGCAGCCAGGTCCACTTTCTTCTCCTGATGGCGGTCTACGCCCTGGTGCTCAATCCCTGGTGGCGGGCGGCGCTGGTCTTGATCCCCACCGCCATGGTGCCCCTCGGCCTCGGCCTGTTCATCAACGCCGATGGTTTGATCGACGCGACGATCCTAATGTTACTCGCCGCTGCCTTTGCCACCTCCGGTGTCGCCCTGGCCGGCCTCTTCTACGGCGGGATGGTGCGCAAGACCGAGGAGACCCAGTATGAGCTCATCGAACGCCTCGGGGGCGGCGGCATGGGTGAAGTCTGGTTGGTGCGTCACAAGATGTTGGCGCGGCCATCCGCCTTGAAGTTGATCAAGCGCGAGCTTCTCCAGGGCAAGAGCGGTGATGAGATCGACCGGGCCATGCGTCAGTTCGAGCGCGAGGCCATGGCCACCGCGGCCCTGCGCTCACCGCACACCGTGGAGATCTACGACTTCGGCATCGCCGGGGACGGCACCTTCTATTATGTGATGGAGTACCTCGAGGGCTTCGACCTCGACGACCTCATTCGCGAGCACGGCCCGCTCTCGGCCCAGCGGGTGGTCTATCTCCTGCAACAGGTCTGCGACTCCCTCGCCGAGGCCCATGGCCAGAGCTTCATCCATCGCGACATCAAACCGTCGAATCTTCACGTCGGGCCAATCGGGTTGAGCTACGATTTCCTCAAGGTGCTCGACTTTGGCTTGGTCAAACCGTCACCGTCGAGCGATTCGGTGGAGCTCAGTGATGAGGGCAGCTTCACCGGCACCCCCGCCTTCGCGCCGCCGGAGATGCTAGTTGGAAAGAGCCCGGTGGACGCGCGCAGCGACATCTACGCCTTGGGTTGCGTGGCCTATTGGTTGCTCACCGGCCTGTTGGTCTTCGACGAGGAGACCGCCCTGCGCATGGCGATCGCCCACGCCAGCTCAGTGCCGGAGCCGCCGAGTGTGCGCAGTGAGGTCGACGTGCCCGAGGAGCTCGAACGGATCGTCATGAAGTGTCTGGCCAAGGATCCGGCGGATCGGTTTCAATCCGCGATGGAGCTCAACGAGGCGCTCGCGGCTTGCCCGGTGGGGATCGAGTGGGACCACCCGCGGGCCGAGCGTTGGTGGCGCAGTCACCAGCCGTCGTTGCTCAACCGGGCGATGGTTTGAGGTAGGCGCCGCCCATGCACCGGCGGCGTTCAGTCCCGTGATGCTCGCCTACGCTCTCGACGAGAGAAATCCAGCCGTTCAACCGAGGTCTCGCGGAGCCCAGGACTGCTCCGGGCGAAACCGACAGCTACCGCACTTTGAACGTGAAGGGGTAGCTCACCCGGATCTCGTTTTCAGTCTCGAACCCGAGATTGAGCGACATGATCGCCACCTCGATGCAGCTCGCGAAGGCCCGCGCCATGACGTCGCGGACCAGCCTCGACCCGCGTCCTTTTCTACCTACAGCGAACGTGTTTGCGAACCTGTCCAATGATGCTTCGACGCTCCCAAATCCTCGCCATAGCTGCGACGTTTTTCGCGCTCACGCAGGTCGCCCGGGCACGGCCATTGATCGTTTCGACCTTGCCGTTCGTTGAGCCCGCCGAGCAGTCGAGGATCTTCGACGCCCTCGGCGAGCAGCTCGGCACTCACCAGGCTCGCGGCCTTGCCCGCGGCGCAGCCTTTTTTCGCAGCCGCCGGAATCCAAGCGTTCGTCCCGGCCTTCGACAGTGATTACGACGGCGTGGCGGCGCTGGTTGACCGCTGAGCTAGTCTCCCCCGTCGATCGCGTTGATCTCGTCGAGGCTGGTCACCAACTCGTCGTGGAGATCTTTGCGAATGCGTTCGAGCTCGAGCAGATCCCCACGCAGCTCGCCAGCTAGAACCTCTGCCTCCGGTCGAGTCTCGGGTGACATCTTTTGAAATGAGGCTGTCGACTCATCGAGCTCGCGCGCCAGCTCGTTGCGCACGGCATCGAGCTCGACGAGGGTTCCACGCTGCTCGTTGATCGCCGAGAGCATTCTCACCAGGCGGGCGCGATCGAAATAGTCAACCTCGAGGACCCGTCGGTATTCTCACCGACCTCCTCAGGCTCGCCGCCGCAGCCGTCGCAACCTCCGCAGCGGGCCAACGTCAGCAGCGCCAGCCCGACCAGCAAACGCCGGTGTCCAGTGGGTTGCGCCATGGGGGTAGGAGAACCCATTTGTGATGTTCACAGCAAGCCCGGGGCGGATCAGGGGGCCGCCAGGTTTTCGATGTCCGCAGGGCTCAGGGCGTGTTCCGTGACCATCACCTCGTCGACGTCCCCAGGAAACCAGCCCAGGTCGACGGCACTGGAGAGCCGCGCCACCGAGACGTCGACCGTCGGGCCGAGTGAGCCGCCGGGGCCCGTCGTCCCTACGGCGACGCCGTTGATGTAGAGGCGACGCTGCTCCCCGTCACGTACCGCGGCGACGTGGTGCCAGGTGCCGTCGTTGTAGGTGCCGTTCGCTGTTTGGGTTGGGCTGACCGCCGCGCCCGCGTGATGGAAGATGATGGCGCCGGGGTTGCCGGTCGGGTTGACGCCGATCAGGATGCCCGGGCTCGCGCCACCGGCGAGCGGGGCCGAGAAGACGATTACGTCGGCATCGGTCGTCGAGGTGCGGAACCAGACCGAGATGGTGAAGTCGCCGGCGCCGAAGCCCAAGGGGGACGCAGCAGCGGTAGAGACGCAATCGTCGAGCCCGTCGAAAGCCAAGGCGCCGCCGACCCGCCCGTTGGTGAGGTGGTTGGCGCCGCCGAGGACGTCCCCGTCGTTGCCGTTGCCGCTGGCGTCGATCTCCACGAACCCGGCGGTGTCGAAGGTCCAATGGAGCAGGGGCGCGCACCAACCCAACGAGCAGAACCGGCCGGCGCCGCAGTGGCTGTCGTCACTGCACTCCTTCCACTTGAGCCACAGGTACTCGGTCACCGACTGGCGCTCGCCGGCGGTGAGAACGCGATCGTAGACTAGGATCTCGCCCAGGTTCCCCTCGAAATACTTGTTCGTCTGGCTGTCGTTTGGGCCGCCGATGCGGAAATCGTCACCGGCGTCGTAATCGGGCGAGTGGGGACCCTGGGAGAGGCCATCGATCCACATCTCCCACACGCCCGAGCTGCTCTGGACCTCGTAGATTCGCGTGCCACTCAACGGCATGTTGAGGTTGTAGGCCTCGATCCGCGTGCCACGGAAGATGCCCGGGTAGGCGCTGCCGTTGCTGTGCCAACGCCACCAGGTGTCGGTGTCTGCGGAGGTGAAGAGGTTGTAGCTGTTGGCCTCCGCCACGGTGCCCCCGAGGGAGGGGTTGTGGCGGGCGACGACGAAGAGGGTGGCGGCGGTCGGGAAGAGCGCCCCGAGGTTGCCCATCACCATCCGGGCGTCGCCGGCGAAGGCCAGGGCGTTGCGGCCGTTGATGGTCGCGGTCCCGTACGCCGGCTGGTTGGGCGCCGTGGAGGTCGCGTGCTCGGTGCCGATCCGGTTGCGCCATTCGCTGACGTTGCCGCCGGCCTGAGTGATCGTCCCTTGCACGGAGGCGTCGTACCAGAGCTGAAGGCCGTCGGTGACCGGGAGGCAGACCGAGCAGCCGGTGACGTCGTGCAGGCAGCTGCCAGTGCAGGCGACAGCGCCATCGCTGCAATAGAGGTCGAGGCAGGTCTGCGCTGGCGAGCCGTCGCATTCCTCGCCGGCGTTGACGGTCCCGTTGCCACAATTGTGACAGCCGGCCAGGTCGGGGCCGGTACAATCGGCGAGGCAGGTCGGAGTGCCGAACATCAGGCCGTAGTCACTGCACTGCAGCGTGCCTAGGTCGGGGCCGTCACAAACCTCCGGGGCTTCGATGGTGTCGTTGCCGCAGGCGCTGCAGCCGGTGGTATCGTAGGCGGAGCAATCGATCTGGCAGGCGAGGGCGCCGCTGACGAAGCCGTGGTCGGCGCACTGATCCGTGGCCCCGAGATCGGTTCCGTCGCAGGCCTCGGCCGGGTCGATGGCGTCGTTGCCGCAGTTGGTGCAGCCGCTTCGGTCGACGACGCAGTCCAGGTCGCAGACCAGAGCGCCGAAGGCGAAGCCGAAATCGCCACAACCGGCGCCGGCGAAGTCGAGGCCGTCGCACGCCTCGCCGCCGTCGGCGGTGGCGTTGCCGCAGGTGCCGCAGCCGGATTCATCAAAGCTGCAGTTGACGCTGCAGGCGAGACTGCCGGAGTCGTAGCTGCGGGACACGCAGGTCGCGCCGCCGAGCTCAGTGTCGTCGCACTGCTCGCCGGCATCAATCACGCCGTCGCCGCAGCCGAAACAGGCGGAGGTGTCGAAGAGACAATTTGGACCGCAGGCGAGGGTGCCGCCATCGAAGGCGAGGGCGGTGCAGCTGCCGCCCCCGAGCTCGCTGCCGTCGCACGCTTCGCCGGCGTCTAGGCTGGCGTTGCCGCAGTCGTGACAGCCGGTGGAGTCGAGCTGGCAATCGGCGGTGCAGGTGACCGTGCCGGCGAAGTACCCGAACTCGGCGCAGGTCGCGGCGCCGACGTCGGTGCCGTCGCAGGCCTCATCGACGGCACGAATGCTGTCCCCGCAGGGCGGCGTCGAGCAGACGCCCCCGGCGCAGACCGCTGGGGCGGTGCAGCTCGTCGCGGAGCAGACGCAGGCCCCCTCGACGCAGACGGGGGTTTCCGAGGCGCAGATCACGCCGCAGTCCGGGTCGATGCAGCTGCTCCAGGTAGCGTCGCTCTGGCACAGGCGACAACCGGAGGAGCAATCCGTGACGTCGTCGGCGCAGGGCATCATCCGGCCGTCGCCGTAGCAGGCGTCGCCGTCATCGGTCGTGGAGGGACACAGCCCGCCGCCGGCGCAGTCGAGGTTCGCCGCTTCGACGCAGATGTCGTCGATCGGGCTGCAGAGGTAGCCGTCGAGGCAGGCGCCGGCGTCACAGGGCCGACCCGTCAAGCTGGCGGTGACGCGGCTGCA
>JAUUZB010000009.1 GCA_030590185.1 Deltaproteobacteria bacterium | reverse complement strand
GCCAATCCTGGTGGCGCAGTTCCTCGAGGGCTCTGCCCAGGTCGTCCCGGGCTGCGACGTGTGGAGTTGCTCCGAGACCGGCGACCTGTCGATGATCCTGCTGCCGCCGGTGGGTCAGTACCGGGAGTCCTACGCCTTCTTGACCCCGGACACCTATCAGCAGGATTTTATCAACGTCGTCGTGCCGGAGATCACGAGCGCTGCGCCGATCTTTCTCGACGATGTCGAGCTGCCCACGCCGGTAGAGATAGGCACCACTGGCCGGGGCCTGATGCGGACCGCGGTGAGCGATGGGCCGCACCTGATCGTCTCGGCTCAGCCCTTCGGCCTGGTGGTTTACGGCTACGCGGGCGACGACAGTTCCAGCGCCCTCGATCCCCTTCACCCGGTCAACGTCTCCTACGGCTACCCAGGTGGGCTCAACTTTCTGCCCTTGAATCCCAAGGACGAGCCTTGAGGTTGGAGGAGTGTCTCGATTGCGAGACAGCCGCCAGCTAGAAAACCGTCGTGATTTCACCACTGATTGCGGCACGGCTCTTGCTTTTCATTGTCCTCGACAGGCCGCCGACGTAAACAGGTGGCGACACGAGGAGACACCATGAAAGCCAGCATCATCCTCGCCGCGACCGGGTTGCTCATCGCCTCGTGCAGCGGCGGCCAGTCCGGAACCGTCAGCGAATGTGGCGGCTTCGAGGGACTAGGCAATACCTACGCCCTGACGAACCAGGACGCCACCGACTACTGTGACGCCGAGGTGATCCTCTGGACCTACGACAGCGCGGCCAAGAGCCTCACCCTCTCCAATGAGCGAATCGAGCTCAACTGCTGCGGCGACCACTCGATCAACGTCGAGCAGATAGACGAAGCGACGTTCACCGTCACCGAAGAAGACGCGCCGGAGTTCGGCGACGCTCGCTGCGGCTGTATGTGCGTCTTCGACTTCACGGTCACCGCCGACGAGGTCGTCGAAGGCGTGATCAGCCTCGAGGTCACCCGCGAGGTCACCGACGACGAGAACCCCTACACCGAGGTCTACACCGGCGACATCGACCTCAGCGCCGGCGAGGGCCGCATCGTGGTCGATGACAACCCGACCATGTGGTGCGGCGACGAGATGACCTGAACGCTCAGAAAGTAAACCCCAACCGCAGCCGAACCCCGCCCAAGCCGACGTTGTGCTGACGGTCCACGTCCACCAGGACGTCCACCCCCGCGGTCCAGTTGTTCTTGCGGATGTTGAACCCGGCAAACCCGCCACCTAGATTATCCTCGCGCACGTAGGCGCGCATGTCGTCCGGCGCCAAACCGGCCGGGTTGACGAAGGCGCCGACCGTCGCGTCCCAACGGACATTCTTGCCCTGGCTGCGGAAGTTGAGGCCGCCGACCGCGGTGGTCGGTAGGGTCATGCGGCTCGGCAGGGGCACGCCGTAGAGCGATGCGCTGCCCTGGACCTGATCGATCTCGAAGTAGGAGCCGGGTAGCGCCCCAACGAACAGGCTGCCGACGTAACGGTTGCCGGATCTCGACACGCCGGCGCCACCGCGGCTCATCACCAGCCCCGCACCGCCGCGGTCACCGCCAACATCGGGCTCGCCGCTGCTGAACAGGTACCCCGGCGCCGCCCCGGTCGGTCGCGGTAGGATGACCGCCGTCTCGGCGAACAGTCCGGAGCCGCTGGTGCCGAGGCGAACCACCCCATCCGACTCGATGCTCAAGCCCTTGGTGAGCTGGATGCAGTTCTTAGGGTCTTGGTGGATTTTGTCTGATATTGGGATCTTATGTAGATCTGAACAGACGCCTAACTACTCATGAGGGGGCGTTTGAAATTCCCAAAACGCCGAGCGGGCAACATATGAAGAAGTGGCCTTCCGGGTGCTCACCGGCGGGATTACGCCGGCCCCCGGTTCGGGTTATGAAAGGCACATGAATCGCCGTTACTTCTACGTTGGCGCCGCCATCGCGATCGTGGTGCTGTTGCTGGTCAACCGCCAGAAGGCGGTGGACCACGAGGTGCTGATCCGCGGCGTCATCAACGACACAATCGCCGCCGCCGAGGCTCAAGACTTGGGCGGCATGCTCGAGCACGTCAGTGATCGATTTCGCTCCGGGGAGATGGACAAGCGAGGCGTCAAGGGTCTGCTGTTCCTCGAATTGCGCCGCGGCGCCTGGCGCAAAATCTTCCTGACCAGCGCCGACATCGAAGTCGAGGCGGGGGCCGATCCCAAACGGGCGCGGGTCATCCTCGTCGCGGTGCTCGCCACCGGCAAGGAGGTTCACGCCCTCGAGGACGTCGTGCCGACCAACGCCGGCAAGTACCGCTTCGATCTCACCTTCGAACGCGAAGATGAGCAAACCTGGCGCGTCACCGCCGCTACCCATGAGCGGGTCGCCTTCTGAAAACCGGGCCGCGTTTCAATTGACGGGCGATTGCTGATAGCTGATTCCGAAGTCCGAAGTCCGAAGTCCGAAGTCGCTCCGGAGGATCCATGCGCGTCACCTGCCCCCTGTGCGCCGAGCCCTTTGACGTTCCGGACGCCGGCAACCACGCTTGCCCCCACTGTCGCTCGCCGATGGTCATCGGGCCCGACGGCAACGCCACCGCCACCGCCGCCGACCCGAGCGGCTCCACCAAGCCCAACACCAGCCTGCCGGAGTGGGCCCAGGCCGGCCGCGGTCCAACCCCCTGGGAGCGGCGCGGTGAGCTCGGCCTGTTCACCGCCCTGTACCAGACCATCGGGCGCAGCGCCTTTCGCCCCCAGTCCTTTTGGTCGACGGTGGACCCCGACCGTCCCTGGTCCGACGCCTTTTGGTACGCCTGGATCATCACGGTGGTAGGCTCGCTCCTCCAGGCCCCGATCAACATCTGGAACTTCCGCAACATCCGTGCCCAGCTGATGAGTAACCCGCAGCTCGCCTCGATGATGCGCGGCGAGTTCACCGAATGGTTTGATTGGCTGGCGGCCAACTCGGTGACCGTCGCTTTTGGTATGTGCGCCGCGACCATCGTCCTGTTTCCCCTGACCTTCATGCTCGGCACCGGCGTCGTGCACCTCGGCTGTATGCTCTTCGGTTGCGCCAACAATGGCTTCGAGGCCAGCGCCCGGGTGATGGGCTACGCCACCACGCCGGCCCTGATGACCTGGTTGCCGCAGGTCGGCGGCATGGTCGGCCTCTACGTGTTGATCCTCCAGGTGTGGGGCCTGACCCAGGTTCAGGAGACGACCTTTGGCCGCGCCGTGGCCGCGGTTCTGGTGATCCCGATCGCCACGGCCTGCTGCCTCGCTCCCGTGATCGTGATTGCCATCATGACCGCCTTCATGCCGGCCGGCCTCTGAACCCGTGGTCCGATTCGAGCCATCGCCGCGCCACCGCCGGCTGGGCTTTCTCGAGTCGATGGGTTTGCTGGGGCTGGTGATCTTCGCGGCGGCCCGCTGGTTGCCGGTGGAGAAGCTGCCCTTCTGGGGCTGCACGGTGCGCGAGCTAACCGGCTGGCCCTGCCTGGGTTGTGGCCTGACCCGCTCTGCCCAACATCTCGCCCACGGTGAGCCCGGGGCGGCGCTGGCCATCAACCCATTGGGTACGATCCTCTTTATAATGTTGGGCGCGGCCGTGGTGGCCTCCGTCGGGCATCTGGTGTTCGGCCTGGCGCCGCCCCAGTTGCACCTCGGCCGGTGTGCGGCGCGCACCGTGCGCCTCGCCCTGGCCGGTGCGGTGGCCCTGAACTACACCTGGGTGATCTGGCATACGGCGGGAGTTCTAGGGTAGAGTCGGCGCGGTCAGAGTGAGGGAGGTCTCCATGCGTACGGGTCTGGTTAGCATCGCGGTCTTGCTGTTTCTCAATGGCTGCAGCCACGTCAAGGAGTTCGCGCCGATCCGCATCGCCCCGATGTATCCGCGGGTCCCGAACCAACAACGGTTGATCTCCCAATCGACGCTCCAGGCGGTGGAGAAGGCGGCCTCCGGCATCAACCTCGCCCAGTACGCGGGCAAGAAAATCCGGGTCGAGGTTAACGGGGTGTTCCCACACTCCGAGGAGGATCTCCTCAACTACGTGGCGGCCGCGGTGGAGGGTGAGGCGGCCCGGGCCGGTGCCATGGTCCTGCCGCGCCCCGATCCACGCTTCGTCACCGATAAGGTGATCCTCTCCTATAGCGCCAGTGACGTCGCTGCCTCCCCAGGATCCGGCTACGGCACCCAAACGCCCAACCCCACCCCAACCCAAAGGCCGGTCGAGGAGCAGCCGGACGTGCGCCTGGTCGCCTCGGTCGACTGGGGCGGCATCGATCTCAAGGACCACAAGTACATCAAAGGGGGCCAGCTGATCGGGTCGATCCTGCTCAGCCTCCCGCTGCTCACCCTCCCGATCGTCATCATCTGGAACTTGGTGTCGCCGATCTACGGCCACACCTTCACCATGATCGGCCGGGTGCGGGTTACCCTGCGCGCGATCCCGGTCAGCCCGGGTCTCGCCGCCGCCGCCGCCACCGGCGAGGGTGAGAGCTCGGTGGTGGTCGATCCCGACAGCGACACCGGCTACATGCTGATCATGCCACTGCCGAGAGAAGCGGGCGACGTCTACCAACGTCGCGCCCAGTGAGGTCCCCATGACTGAGCGCATGGCCCGGCTGTGCAGCTTCATTCTCCTGTTGGCCGCGGGTTGTCATTCCTTTCCCACGGTTCGCTTCGTCACGGAAAACCCGGTCACCGGTTTGGAGCTGCGGGTCACCCGGGTGGATGGCGCCCAGCACGACCACCCGGCCGAGGTCTCGGCGGAGTCGGTGCGCGCCGCCCTGATGAGCAGCGGCTACTTCATCGATGTCGAGGTCACCACCGTGACCAAGTCGATCGTTGGCGAGCTCAGCCGTTTGGATCCGGCGCAGCGTCTGTGGTTGCGCGCCTCCACCGCCGACTACCACCTCTTCGTCGCCAACCGGGAGCTGGTGATCGTCCGTTACCGAGGGGGGGACGAGCACAACCGCGTCACCTATACCCTGCGCGAACAGACCGCGCCGGTGGTGCTGGCGCCGGTGCCAAGCGCGCCGCCGTCGACCAGCGGACCGGCCTTCCAGGTGGCACAGCCTCCGCAGCAGGGGCCGATGCGCATCTGGACCTTCACGGTCGGCATCTCTCGCTACCAGCGGCCCGAGATCTCCCTGCGCTACGCCCACCGGGACGCCGAGGTCATCGATGCCTTCTTCGCCTCGCCCGCCGGCGGGGCCGTACCACCCTCCCGTCGCACCCTGCTCACCGACGAAAAGGCCACCCGCGCCGCGATCCTCTCGGCGCTCACCACGGTCTCCAAGCGGGCCGCGCCCAACGATCTATTGATCCTCTACTTCGCCATGCACGGCCTGCCCGACGACGGCGGCGACCTCTACTTTTTGGCCCACGACACCGACCCGGCGGCGCTGGTCGGCACCGGGCTGCCGCAACGGGACGTCGAGTACGCCCTTTCCAGCTCGCCGGTCAAACGGGTGGTCATGTTGCTCGACGCCTGCCACGCCGGCGCCGCGGGCTTCGGTCGCTTCGGCGGCAAACGCGGCCTCTACCTCTCGGAGACCAACCGCCTGCTGGCACGCCTCGCCGAAACCAAGCCGGGGCTCGCGGTGCTCAGCGCCTCGAGCGCCTCCGAGTCCTCCAATGAAGCCCAGCGCTGGGGCGGTGGCCACGGCGTGTTCACCTTCTTTTTGGCGGAGGGCCTCAGGGGCGCCGCCGACGACAACCAGGATGGCATCGTTACCATCCGCGAGCTCTACGATTACGTCTACCTGCGCGTCTCCGACGAGACCGGCGGTCAGCAGCATCCGGAGCTCAAGGGCACCTTTGACAACCAGATGCCCGTGGCCGGGGTGGCAAAGGGGCAATAGCCCAGCTACCAACGCAGACAATCCATCAGCTGCTCGACCTGGCCGTCCGGGGGGCCCGGCGTGTGCCGTGGGGAGTGTGGCAGGGAAGCCTGCACTGAGATTTGGATGTATTATATTGAGCGATTCATGCATCGTCGAACCGCCATCCGCGCTCAACTCCTCCTGCCGTCGCTGCTGCTCTTGCTCAATGCCAGTTGCAGCGTCGACACAATCCTCCGCGACGACGTCGTGATCACCTGCACGGGCCGCGCGGACTGTCCCGAGCCCCTCGTTTGCACCAGCGCTGGGGTGTGCGCCGACGAGCGCGTCAACCTGCCGCCCACCGCCGCCGTGGTCGTCGTCCAGACGCGACCCCTTGCCGCGGCGGACCTCGAGGTCCAACTCACCGATCCCAACGGGCCCTCCTTCGGTGACGATACCGTCAGCCTCGCCGTGCGCTTTGCGATCGGCGGCGGCGCCATGAGAGACGCCACCCTCAGCACGACGGTCAGCGGACTCGAGGCGCGCACCGATGGCTCGGATCACCTGATCACCTGGGACATCCTGGCCGACGCGACGGCGGGCGGGAGTGACCTGCACATCATCCCCGCCCTCGTGGTGAACGATCCTTCACCGGCTTTTGCCGTCGAGCCGCAGCTCATTGACGCCGTTGCCTTTAGCCGCGACGTCATGCTCGAGCTCACCCCCACCGACGATGGCACGCCCGCCGGGGTGGGCGCACCCGTCGAGACTCGCACCTTCGACGTTGGCAACACCCCGCCGACCATCGCCTTGACCACCACGGGGCGCAGTTTCTCGGGTGAAGCCCACCTCGACTTTGTCCTGGGCGACGACGCCGGTGACGTCGCTAACATCGAGCTCCAAATGCAGCTGCCCGGGGAGACCCTGTGGCGCCGACTCGACATCAGTCTCGGCGATCTCAACGCCCTGGCGCCGCGCGACGAAGTCTATTCGGTGTTGTGGAACACCGCCGCCGAGCCCAACTCGGACCCCCTCGCGCCCCAGGGGGTTGGGTCGGTCAACCTCAGCGGCGTCAAGCTGCGCCTGCGCGCCTACGATCACCCGGTGGGGGACGCGCACTACTACAGTGCCTGGCAAATCTACGATGGCTTGGCGATCATCAATCAAACGCCGCCCACCATCGAGGCGGTGCAGTTGTTGAACCAGCCCCTCGGGCGGGTCACCGGCGGGCTCGCGATCAGCTATCGCCTGATCGACGACCAAGCCGATGACGCGGACGTGGCCATCGAGTACTCCGTCGATGGTGGCGGCACTTGGCTGGCGTGCGCTGAGCTGCCGGTGCCCCACAGCCAGGGTCGGACGCGCTTGACCAGCCGGCCAACGACCTACGACGACGACAGCGGCATGCCGCACATCTTCTTCTGGGATGTGCTCAGCGACCTGCGCGGCACCAACCCCTGGCTCCTGATCCGCCTGCGCCCCGCGGACGCTGCGGGCCCGGGGTCCGCGGTGACGCTGTCCTTAGGCAACACCGTCGGCCGCCAAGTCCAACTCGATCCCAACAGCGTCGACTGGCAGCTGCGCTCCATCACCGACACCGCCACCTCCTGGCACGGGCCGATGGTGGTCGGGAACTTCAGCACCGGGGACGCGATCCTCGACGTGGCCGGAATCAATGGCACCGCGCCGTTCGAAATCGTCCAGCTTCTCGATCTCGATGGCAGCATCGGCAGCTCTTGGGTTCCCACCCCCGCTGTCCCCCCCGAACCTGAACCGGTTGGCGCAGGCCTCGCCGCCGCCGACTTCAACGGGGACGGCATCACGGATCTAGCCACGGTCGTATTGGGCGCCGACGAGAACGTCGTCGATGTCTATTTGTCCAACGGAACATCGACGCCCTTCGATACGGCGACCGGCTATGCCGTCCCAGCCCGAAGCGTCTCGACCGGCAGCGAAGGCCTCTTCGCCGGTGACTTTGACGGCGACGGCAATCAGGATCTCGTCATCGGCGCGGAGACGGAGGTCTTCGTCCTGCTCGGCGACGGCACCGGGCAGCTCGCCGTGGACTCGGTCGGGCAAGGCTTCCCCGTGGCGGAGGACTCCCTCATCGTCGCCGTGGGCGACCTCGACGGCGATGGCCGCGATGACGTCATCACCAACAGCCTGCTCTTCGTACCGAACCTGCGCATCTTCCCCGGCCAAGGACGCAGCGCGCCGGGTGACCCGGCCCTGGGTGCGCCGCAGGATCGAGTCGTACCCGCGGCGATCGGTCGGCTCGTGCTGCTCGACATGAACCACGATGGCCTGCGCGACATGGCCATGATCTACGAAGACACCAACGAGCTGTGGCTGTACCTCGCGACGCTGGGCAGCTTCTCCGTGCCGGAATACACGCCGGTCTATATAGACACGCTGCCCGAGGAGGTCATGCACCTCGCCAGCGCCGACATCGACGCCGACGGGTGGCCCGACGTCGTCGCCGTGACGCAGCTGCGGTTGTACACCTACTTCGGCCGGGACGACCCCCGCGGTTTGGTGCCTAGCCCCGGCATGGCCATGACGCCAATCAACGTCTGCGCCGGCGCGAACGTCGAGCTCGCCTTCGCCGACCTGAACGACGACGGCGCGCAGGAGTGGCTACTCGCCTGGACGCCGTGCGCTTCCGGAGGCGCCTCCGTCAACCGGCAGCTGCGCGTGATGTCGCCCGTCCCGGCACCGTTGCCGGCGCTGTCGGAGGATGGGCGACGGGTCCTGGAGAACGACCCGGACCTGCTCGTCGTCCGGGACATCGACGACGATGGCGTGCTCGATCTGATCAGCGTCAGCGATGATCGGCTCGTGGTCTTGCACGGTCACGGCGAGCGCGGCATCGGCATCGGCCTGTTCGGCAGCTCGGCGGTCACCGACCTGGACGCCTATTCCCCGGTGGCCGGTGCCGCAGCGGGAGATATCAACGGTGACGGCGCCACGGATCTGGTGATCCTCGGCGAAGCGGCCGGGCAACCGCAGCTAACCATCCTCATCGGCCAGGTTGCTCAGGGCGTGCGCAGCCTCGACTTTGCCGCCGCTGTCGCAGGACCTCAGCCCGCGGCCCAGGGTCTGGGGCTGCGTGGCGTTTTCGACGTCAACGGCGATGGCCTCGGCGATCTGATCCTGGCGCCGCCGGCCCAAGGCACCGGCGAGCCCCTGACCGTCCTGCTGGCCGACGGTACACCCGGCGCCTGGTCGGGCAGCTTCACGCCGCTGGTTCCCCAGGCGGCAGCGTTGGATGCACCGGCGCAACACGTCCTGGCCGCCGAGCTCGACGGCGATGGCCACCTCGACTTGATCCTGCTGGGCGACGGCACGGGCACCGAAGGCTACGTCACCTTGCTGCGCGGCGACGGCAGCGGTGACTTCACGGCGGTGTGCACGCCGGCAACCTGCGCCGGGGGAGCGACCTGCAGTCACCCCGTTGCCTGGGGTGCCGACTTGTCGTTGCCGACACCCTTGCCGTTACCGGTGACGACGGCGGCGATGGGCGACCTGGACGCCGACGGCGATGTGGATCTGGTCGTCGGGGCCTTCGTCGGCCTGTTCGGCGGCCTCGACGGTTCACCCATCACCCTGCTGCGCAACGGGCCCACGGCTTGCGAGCTGTTCACCCCGGTCTCCCACGACCTCGCCGGCCAGGGTGTCATCGACCAACTGCGAATCGTTGATCTCAATCGCGATGGCGTCCCGGATCTACTCGGCGCCGCCACTGAGGTCTTCCTACGCCTGGGCGATCCCGCGAGCCCCGGGGCCTTCGGCGATCCCATCACCCTGCGCTCGGGCGTCAACGTGCGCCGCTTTATCCTCGCCGATCTCAACTACGATGGTCTCGAGGATCTCGGCGCCGTGAATCGCAACGAAATGACCCTGGCGGTGGCGCACCAACAACGCCGCGACTACCTCGCCAGGTGGAACGTCATCCTGCGCCCATGGGACGGGACCGACGGCGGCGCGGGCAACCTGTTTGGCGCCGCTGCCCCCGACCCACCACGCTATCTGGCCGAGGGTGCATCGACGAGGATCGTCGTGCGTGAATTCACCGACGACGCCGGTAGCTTATTGCCTGGTCTACGCCGCGCCGGCGCGCTCGTTGACGTGGCGGGTCGGCTCGAACCCCTGACCGCCGCCTGGCAGACCAGCGGCGATCTACACCTCAGCCCCAGGGTCAGCGCAGAGGGCCGGGTCAGAACCCACCTGCAAGCGCGCCTCGGCCCCGTCACCGCCGACGCCGACGGAGTCGAACGCGCCGCGGGCCTCGATCTATCCCCGGCTAGCGGGTCCCCCCGCGGCGTCGTCATCGACCTACCCTGGCGTGGGGAGTGGCTCGGCGTCGGTTCGGGCAGCGTCGAGATCCTCGTCTTTGCGCGCTTCACCGATTGGCTGCGTGCCGCCGACGTCCCGGCGGATAACGACGAGGGCGTCGCGGCCTCCTCCCTCCCCAGCGTCGCTGACGCCGAGGGCTGGCGAACGTTGCACCGCACCACCGAGTATTTTGAAGATATCCCAGAAACGACGGGCGCCCTTGCCGACGGCAGCGGCCGGCGCTTCATCATCGACACATCCGATGCCACAGCCCCCCGGGTGCGCATCCTCACCGATCGACTCGGCGTCTTTCAGGCGTTCGTCGTCGTGCCCTGACCGCCGAGAACGTCAGGCCGTTGTCAGCCCCTTCCACGGATCGCCAGGCAAGAGTCGGGCTTTTCGGGATACCCGCGGCGCCATTGTGAAGGCAGCGGTCTTTGCGATAACTGGTTTGCATGACCAGCAGCTTCGGCGTCCTGTTTCGATCCACGACCTGGGGTGAGTCCCACGGCGGCGGGGTCGGCGTGGTGGTGGATGGCTGTCCACCGGGCATCCCCGTGTCCATCGAGGCGATCCAGCGTGAGCTCGATCGTCGTCGGCCCGGCCAGAGTGAGCTGACCACGCCGCGGGCTGAGGCGGATCAGGTCGAGGTGTTGTCGGGCCTGCTCGACGGCCTCACCCTCGGGACCCCGATCAACATCCTGGTGCGCAACCGGGACCACCGCTCCGCCGACTACGACGAGCTCAAAGAGGTATTTCGACCCTCCCACGCCGACTTCACCTACCAGCGCAAGTACGGCCTCCGCGATTGGCGCGGCGGCGGTCGGGCGAGCGCCCGGGAAACGGTGGGGCGGGTCGCAGCCGGGGCCGTGGCCAGGCGGGTACTAGCCGAGTTGTTTGGCGTCGAGATCCTCGCCTACACCAAAACGATTGGTACGTTGTGCGCCGAGGTCGATCTCGATGCGGTGACCGCCGCCGACGTCGAGGCCAACGCGGTTCGTTGCCCGGATGCCTCCGTCGCCGTGGCCATGATCGAGTCGATCACCGAGGCCAAGGCCGCGGGTGACTCCCTCGGCGGGATCATCGAGTGCGTGGCGCGGGGCGTGCCCCCCGGTTGGGGGGAGCCGGTCTTTGACAAGCTCGAGGCGGACCTCGCCAAGGCGCTGCTCTCCATCCCGGCCTGCAAGGGCTTCGAGATCGGATCTGGCTTCGCGGGCACCGAGTTGTCCGGGTCGGAGCACAACGATTCCTTTATTAGTGTGGGCGACGGGATCAGCACCGCCACCAACCGTTCGGGCGGCGTGCAGGGGGGCATCTCCAACGGTGCGCCGATCGTGCTTCGGGCCGCATTCAAGCCCACCGCCACCATCGCCAAGCCGCAACAGACGGTCGACGTTGAGGGCACGCCAACCACCCTCGCCGCGAGCGGTCGTCACGACCCGTGCGTGCTGCCGCGGGCGGTGCCGATCGTGGAAGCGATGGTGGGGTTGGTGCTGGTGGACCACGCCCTGCGGCAGCGGGGGTTGGTGGGGAGCCAAGCCGAATCCTAACGGATCCTCCACTTGCTCTCGTACCAGCGCTTCATGGTCGCCTCCCTGGGGTTCTTCCGTGGGGCAAAGCCTCGAAGCGCCCAATCCCCCGATGGCAGGCGATCGACCAGATGGAAAACCGCAGGCCAAGACGAGGAAAGTGGCGTCGAATAACAAGATGAAAACGCCCAGGCCGATCGCCTCGCCCCAGGCGACCCGGCGCTGCAGGAGATAGAAGAGGGTAACGGCGTGGCGCAGCCAATAGAGGACGCCGGCCCCGAGAACGAGATGAGCACGCGTCGTTACGGTGACGGTCCAGGTGTGGGCTTCACCTCAACGCCCTGCTATCTCGCGACAATCCCCTCAACCGATTGCACGTGCGTTGGGGCCCCACAGGAGCGCGGGATGAAACAGACACCTGTCGCCATCGCTCTTTTTTCCGTGCTGGTCACCTCGGCCGCAAGTTGTTCACTTCCACCGAAGAAGCCCGTGGGCGGAAGTTATGACGAAGCCACCATGCAGAGTCTCGTGATGCCCCCCGAAGACATCCCGTGTTACCTAGGTGCAATGCTCTGCATCGCGGACAGCAAAGCTGAAAGGGAGTTACTTCCTGGGAGAGTATTGGCCTGGGCACCGGATATTGGCATTGGCTCAGGGCTCATCGAGCTCTATATCGAGGACGGCGCAGCCAATTGGCTCAGTCCACGAATGATAAAGATCCTCAGGCTCAAGGTCTCCTACGCCGTACCCTGCCCATTTGCGGCAGATATCAACGCTTGGAACTATCAGGACTTTGACATTTCTGAGGAAGAGCTCAAAGGACTTCAGGGCAGCAAAGAGATAGCCAGCATTGCGAGTTTTTCGGAAAAGGAAGAAATTGCCCTGAGCTACGCGGACGCGCTTTCGAGGACACCCGTCGTCTTCCCTCAGGAACTCTTGGACGACCTGAGACGGGTTTTCACAGAGCAAGAGATCGTTTCGATCGCTGCGCTCTGCGCAAAGGTAAACTACTGGGCGCGACTCATAGAGGCCCTGAGGATCAAGCCGGCGGGCTATATGGATGATCCCCTCCTGCGTTTGGAGGAGTTCAATACCTTCAGGGGGGGGGACGGCGACTGACACTCGTATCTCGCTGCCCCCAGCGCTCGTATGTTTGATAATCATACGTCATGCCTGCGTCCTCGGCGGTGACCGCCACCTTCATGCCTCGCGTTCTCCTAGGGATTGGGCACGACCGCCCGCGGCAACGCCTACGCTATCGATTCGCATTACGAACACGTTCAACCTCCCGCAGCGATTTGCCGGCGAGGGCTGCCCTCACGGCGGGGGCTGCGGCTGGGGTGATGCTGAGACAGCGGAGTCCTATCTCGGCGAGCGTGACTGCCCCGTCCGGCTCGGAAGCCAGCTCCCCGCAAACGCAGACGTCTCCAGCTCTCCCCATGGATCCCGCGGTCTGCATGACGATTTTGAGCAGCCGGTAGAGTCCCGAGCTCTCCGGATCATGATAGGCGAGGACCTCCGGGTTATTGCGGTCCGCAGCGGTGAGATATTGCAGCAGGTCATTGGTCCCAACGCTGACGAAATCAACGACACCCAGAAGCCGGTCAACTTGAAGAGCGGCCGACGGAGTCTCGATCATGGCGCCGACCTTGATCGTTGTGTTGAAGGGGGTGTTGGAGCGCTCGAGATCCGCCCGCGCGTCATCGAGAAACCCCCTCGCCGAACGAACGTCCGCGATAGTCGTGACCACCGGTATGAGAACGCGAACATCAGCGCCGACCGAGGCGCGCAGGATGGCTCTGAGTTGTTGGCGCAGTTCCTCCGGGCAGTTCAGGACGTGTCTGCGAATGCCACGCACCCCCAAGGCGGGGTTGCGTCCCACACCCTGATCGAGTCCACCGGGTTCCTTGTCGGCCCCAAAATCAAACGTCCTGACCACCAAGGGGCGGCCAGCGAGGGCATCCACGACCCGGCGGTAGGCCTCGTATTGCTCGTCCTCGTTGGGCACTCGCCCCTGATCCAAGGCGAGAAACTCGGTCCGAAATAATCCGACGCCGGTCATGCGGTAGCGCCGACAGAGATCTGATTGCGACGGATGATTGATGTTGGCCCAAAGGTGGATCTCCTCACCTCCGGGCATTTTCGCAGGGAGGGGCGGGAGATCGGGCTCCGCGATGCTCAGTGAGGATTCGCGGTGTCGCGCCAGGACGTCGTCGCGAACATGTGCTGGAGGTCGTACAGAGACGACGCCTTCGTTCGCATCGACCAACAGCGGGATTCCGAGCTCGATCCCCATCTTTTCGAGGGGCACACCCCCGACGGCAGGGATCCCACTAGCCCGCAAGAAGATCGCGCCGTGAGAGGTGAAGGCAACGCTGCTGGTGACAAACGCCGCCGCCCCCGCACGTCGCGCGCGCAGAACGACCGACAAACGCAAATAGGGGGAGACGAAGACCGGTGGGTCCGTCGTCTTTCGGGGGAGCTCGAAAGCCCGGGCACCGAGCAGGATGGCACGTTGAAGGGTTTGGCAAAGATCGCGCAGGTCCTCGGCCCTGGCCCGCATGTAGTCGTCGTTGCTCGCGGCGAGTCGTTGGATCCCGGCCTGGAACGAATCTCGAACGGCGTCATTGGCTACGACGCGATCGCGCTCGATCCGTTCCTTGATCGAAGAAAAGAATCCACGATCATCGAGCATCATGACGTGCGCCGCAATAATCGCTTGGAGATCCTGTTCGGCTGGCGCGTGGTGCTCGCGTACGTGGGCCTCGAGGTGGTCGTGCACCAGCTGGACCGCCTCGTCGAGCTTGGCGATCTCGGTCACTACGCCGCCTTCATCGAGGGTGACTCGACCGGCGGGCACGAGAAGAGGCTCATCGAGCAGGGCCAAACCAAAGGCGACCCCGGGGGAAATGACCCGCCCGCGGATGGATGCGTCGCTGGTGCCGGCGGTCATTGGGCGATCTCGATCTCGGTCACGTAACCTCCGGCGTGACATTACAGATTCCTCGCCGTCAAAT
>JAUUZB010000123.1 GCA_030590185.1 Deltaproteobacteria bacterium | reverse complement strand
GCGGGCCACCTTGACCGTAGTTGGCGCTTCGGAGCCCTGGCACCTGTTGATTGGACGCGCCACGGGCGGTGAGGTGTTTGCTAGCCGGGGCGCCTCCCACCCGATCGCCGCGCTCCCCTCCTCCGACCTCCTCGAGCGCCTCGACCGACGCGCCGCGGATCTGCGCGACCGCCGGGTGATGCGGTTCGAGCGCGATCAAGTGGCCAGCTTGATCGTCCGCCCAGCGGGGGCGGAGTTCACCCTGCGCCGGCGGCGGGAGGGGGATCGCTGGCGGTGGACCCTGGCCGCCGTCGGCCGGGCGCCGGCTATGGCCAAGAGCTCGGAGGTCTTCGCCTTACTCTACAAGCTCTGGAGTCTACGAGCGGACGAGCTCCACGCCGAGTCCCTGCCGATGCACGAGCTCACCCGCCGGGGCCTGGGGCCCGACGCCCGAGGGGTAGAGCTCTACGACGCGACCGGTCAACCCCTCGACGGGATCCGATTGGGCCACCTCGACGGCGTGCGGCAATGGGTGACGTCGAGCCGGAGCGGCCGGGTCGATCAGGTGGCGGTGGGCAAGGTGGATGGGATCCTCCTGGCCGAGGAGCATTACCTCGAAGCGGAGGATGACCCGCCCTAGGGTTGTCCCCTCCAGGACCAGCCGTTGCTGCGCTCGGCGCCAGCGGAGGTCGCCGAGGCGAGCTGGACCGGAACTGCCGGCACCAACGGCCTCGGAGTCCCGAGCAGACGCTGCAGGGCGAGGCAGGACTCCACGTCCCCGAGGGTGCAAGCCTGCGAGTAGAGCGCCTCAACCCGGGCGCCATCCTGGGGCAGCGCGCCACCCGCGGTGTACATGCGCGCCAGGCCGTAGCAGCCGGCGCCGTGTCCGAGACGACAGGCGGTGTCGAAGATGTGCGCTCGAGCAAAGGCCTCGTAGCTGGCGGTTCCCGGTGGCGCGTAGGAGACGTCATCCCCGGTGAGGCGCGCTTCCTGTGCGATGCTGAGCAGGGCACAGGAACCGCCGTCGCCGTCGCGGCAGGATCGCTCGCGCTGCTGGGACTGTGCATGGGCGTCACCCAACGGCATCGTGGTGTTTGGTGTGCGCACGGTCGCGATTCGCTCGGCGAAGGCGTGGCAGGTGTAGGGATGCCCCTGATCACAGGCGCGGCGAAAGAGCGTCTCCGCCGAGCCGAACAACTCAAAGGCGCCGCTGTCGACCATCAGCCCGAGGTTGAAGCAGGCGCCCGCGAATCCCTCGTGGCAGGCACTGGCATAAAAGGCCGCGACCCGCGGTATGTCCAGGCGCAGGTCGTGCTCGCGACCCACGAACAGCTCTTCGCCGGAGCACTCCCGCGCTGCACCATGGTCGCAGGCCCGGCGGTGGTAGAAGGCGGCGCGCAGGAAATCGCGCGGCAGCCCGTCTCCGAGCGCCCAAGCGTCGGCGAGCAGCGCGCAACTGGAGCCGGAGCTCTCGTAGCAAGCCAGATCGAGGAAAGCGGCGGCGCGTTCCGTCTGACCGACGCGGGCGAGCTGTTTGCCGACCCGGATACAGCTGCCGCTGTTGCCCTCGGCACAGTCCTGCTCGCAGCTGCGCGGATCGCTGGCGGCTGCCTCCACCCGGCAAGGAGCCATGGCGCGGCGTCCACGGATGGGCTTCTCAACCGTGGTAGCCCGCGGCGCAGCGCAGGCGGTGGCCAACGAGAGCAGCGTCAGGGATCTGATCGAGAGCCGGGGGAGCGAAGATGTACGAGCCATGGCCCAAGTGAGTAGCAGGTCTGATCCGGTTGTCAGGTTTTCGGCAAAACCGACGGCTCGGTTGAGCAGGAATGGGTGACCGGGGCGGTCCGTTGACCGACGGTAGCCTCCCGGATCTTTTCACGATAAGGGGACGCCATGGACGCCTTGAAGATTACCGGTGCACAGCGACTGCGGGGAGAGATACCGATCTCCGGGTCGAAGAACGCCAGCCTGCCGATCGTTGCGGCCGCCATGCTCGCCGAGGGCGAGAGCGTGCTGCGGGGCGCTCCGGACCTGGTGGACGTGCGCACCTTCGGCCAACTCCTCGCCACCATGGGCGCGCGCGTCGAGCAGGCCAACGGGGATCTGCGCATCGATGCCAGCAGCATCGACAAACTCGAGGCACCGTACGATCTGGTCCGCACCATGCGCGCCTCGATCCTGGTGCTCGGCCCCCTGCTGGCGCGTTTCAAGAAGGCGCGGGTCTCTTTGCCCGGGGGGTGCGCCATCGGTGCCCGGCCGATCGATCAGCACCTCAAGGGTCTCGAGCGGATGGGTGCCGAGATCACCATCGATCACGGCTACGTGGTGGCCACCACCACCGGGCTGCATGGTGCGGAGATCCTGTTCGACGTACCGACCGTGGGGGGCACCGAAAACCTCATGCTGGCCGCCAGCCTGGCCGAGGGCACGACCGTGCTGCGCAACGTAGCGCGCGAACCGGAGATCGTCGACCTCGCTAAGGCGTTGATCAGCATGGGCGCCGAGATCCAAGGCGCCGGCAGCGAGCGAATCGTCATCACCGGCACTCGCGAGCTCGCCCCCTATGACCATCGGGTGATCGCCGATCGGATCGAGTTCGGGACCTACCTGGTGGCTGGAGCCCTGGCCGGGGACAGTTTGGTGGTGAGCGGGGGCATCCCGGAACACCAGGCGGCCTTGATCGACAAGCTACGGGAGGGTGGCGCCAGCCTGACCATCGACGGCGATCGGGTGGTGGTCGACCGGGCCGAGGAGCCGCGGTCGGTCAACCTCACCACCGCGCCCTATCCCGGCTTCCCGACCGACATGCAGGCGCAGCTGATGACCTTCCTCGCCGTTGCCCACAACACCAGCGTGGTCAGCGAACGGATCTTCGAGAATCGCTTCATGCACGTCGCCGAGCTGCGGCGTTTGGGCGCCAAGATTCGGGTCTCGGGCGGCAAGGCGGTCGTGCGTGGGGTGCCGCGCCTGTCCGGCACCACGGTGATGGCCACGGACCTGCGTGCCAGCGCTTGCCTCGTCCTGGCGGGCCTGGTCGCCGATGGGGAGACGGTGGTTCGCCGCATTTATCATCTGGATCGTGGCTACGAGCGGATCGAACGCAAGCTGGGCGGGGCCGGCGCGACCATCGAACGCTTCAGCGAGTGAGAGACCGATCCGCCCTTCGTCTCAGACGAGGGTTGCGCCGCCTAGCCTTCGACGAAGGCGTCGAGCCGGCGGGAGCGGGAGGGATGGCGCAGCTTGGAGAGCGCCTTGGCCTCGATCTGGCGGATGCGCTCGCGGGTGACCTTGAAGTCCTGACCAACCTCCTCGAGGGTGTGGTCGCGGGTCTCGCCGATACCGAAGCGCATGCGGAGGACCTTTTCCTCCCGGGGCGAGAGCGTCGCCAGCACCTGGCGGGTCTTCTGGGCCAGGTTGGTGGAGACCGCGGCCTCCGCCGGTGAGGTGGCGCTGCGGTTTTCGATCAGGTCGCCGAGCTGGGCGTCGCCGTCCTCGCCGATCGGCGTCTCCAGGGAGATCGGCTCCTTGACGATTTTCAGAACCTTTTGGATCTTCTCCAGGGGCAGGTCCATCTTGGCCGCGATCTCCCAGGGCTCCGGCTCGCGGCCGTTGCGTTGCACGAGATAGCGGCTGGTGCGCACCAACTTGTTGACCGATTCGATCATGTGCACCGGGATGCGGATGGTGCGCGCTTGATCGGCGATGGCGCGGGTGATCGCCTGGCGGATCCACCAGGTGCCGTAGGTGGAGAACTTGTAGCCGCGGCGGTAGTCGAACTTGTCGACCGCCTTCATCAACCCGAGGTTCCCCTCCTGGATGAGATCGAGGAACTGCAGTCCGCGGTTGGAGTACTTCTTGGCGATGGAGACCACCAGGCGCAGGTTGGCCTTGACCAGCTCGTCCTTGGCGATCTCTGCCTTGCGCTCGGCCAGGATCAGAGCGTCGTGGGTCTCGTAGAGATCCGAGATCGGCACCCGGGTCTCCTCCTCGATGCCCTTGATCTTGCGTTGGGCCGACTTGAGGGCCGCCTCGTGGGCGCGCAAATCCTTGGCAGTGATCCCGAGCTTGCGACAGACCTTGCGCTCATCGCCGGCGGACCGCTTGGCCTGGCGGTGGAGCTTGCGCAGCTCGTCGGCCGGCAGGCTTGCGGCCTCGGCGGCCGCGCGCTCGACCGCCCCCGCCTTCTCGGCTCGGTGGATCAGGCTCTTGAGCCGGGCGACCACGTAGTCGACCTGCTTTTTGTTGAGGCGGATGTTGCAGAGCACCGTCTGCATGTCACCGCGGCCCTTGTCCAAGCCTTCGTCGATGGTCCGGCGGCGGCGGGCGGTGACCCCCTTCTGGTTGCGTCGGGCGAGCTGTTGCTCCCGCTTCTTGTTCATTTTGCTGAGCTGGTCGATCAGCAGGAGCACCGCCTCGGTGGCCTTCTCCTCGTCGTGGCCGAAGTCCTCGACGTCACGCACCACGTCGCTGACCGAGATCTGTTCGGCCCGCAGTTGCTCACCGAGGTCCGCGATCAACTGGGTGGCGAGCTGGGAGCCGGTCACCACGACCATGGCGGCCTTCTCTCCCTCCTCGATCCGCTTGGCGATCTCGACCTCCCCTTCCCGGGTGAGCAGCGGCACCGAGCCCATTTTGTGCAAGTAGATCCGCACCGGGTCGGTGGTCTTGAGCACCCGATCGCCACGGGGCTTGCTGCCCGGCCCGCCGTTCTTCGGTGGCGGCCGCTTCGCCGCCGGCTGCGCCGCCGCGAGGTCCGAATCGAACAACCCGAAGGCCTCGTCGGCCTTGGTTTTTTTCGGGGGTACCGGGGAGGGCTCTGTGGCCACCAGCGGAGCGGGTTTTGGGGCTGACTTCGCCGGGCGGGGCGCCCTGGCGGCCGGCTGGGACGGGCCGGTAGCCATGAAGAGCCCGGAGGCGAGGTCGTTTTGCTGTTTGGGCGCGGACTTGCCCTTCTTGGTGGTCTTGGTCACGGCCTTCGCCTTTGCCCTCGTCGGAGCCTTCTTGGATTTCTTGGCTGCCATGACTCACCCCACCCTGCGAACGGATACCCCCGACGTACTTCGCCCAACGACCGTTCACGCACAAAGGCGCGACTCGGTCACAGGTCTCGAGAAGACCGTCGGCTCATCACTTGGAGGTGGCGCCCTAGTACGCCGGGCTGTGGTTCGCAACCCCCTTTTCGGGCGGGGGAGAGACCCCGTAAGACGCTGTTTTCTCATTGGCTTCTGGTTTGGCGGCGTTCGTCCGAGTGTCTATACTCAGCCTGCCCCGGGTCGATTGCGATGTTGCAAAATGACTACATCATGCGTGCCATCCAGCAGTTGGTGGCGGCCTTGGCCCGGATCATATCGGCGCGGGAGGCCGCCGACTTTCGCGGGGCGGGCATCGCCCTGCAGGCGGCGAGCAAGGAGTTGACCGGACTCGGGATCGATGCGGTGCTGCGCATGGGCATCGAAGGCATCGTCGAGCTCTTCCGTCCCGAGGGTGTGCTCGAGGCGGAGCGGGCGGCGATGATGGCGCGCCTGCTCAAGGAATATGGTGTGCTGTTGGATGCCCGCGGCTATCCGGAACAGGCCAAATCCTGTTACGTGAAGTCCTTCTGTCTCTACGACGAGCTCGAGAAAGAGCTCGGTGACGATCTCGAGGGGGCGCTCGACCCGCCCGGTCTCGAGGAGCTCGGGAATCATACCGAGACTTTCTCCTGGTTGGTCGGCAAGCTGGAGTGAGGATGTTGAGTCTGGCGCTGGCGCTGGTGGTCACGGGCGTACCGACCCCGGCCCCGCTGAGCTGCCCGGCGGACACGGCGCGCCAGGAGCGTACGACCGCCGAGGCGGGTGAGATTTGGTGCGAGCGCGCCGATGGACTACGCCACGGGCCGCGCCACGCCTTCTACGCCGATGGTGCCCGTTGGTTCGAGGGGGAGTACGCCGAGGGCAAGCGCTCGGGGCTGTGGCGGTTTTGGTACCCGAGCGGCGCCCTGCGCTCGGAGGGGACCTACCGGGCCGACAAGCGCCACGGCAAGTCGGAGCACTTTCACGACGGCGCCGGCAAGGCGATGGCCGGCTCCTGTCAGGACGGCGTCGAGGTCGGCCTCTGGATCCGTTGGAACCCGAGCGGTCGCAAGGAAATCGAGATCGACTTTGGCGCCGCTGGTCAACCCGGCCGGCGGGCCTATTACTCACGCCGTGGTCGGCCGGTGGACCTCGATGCCTTTGTCAGGGAGAAGGCCCGGGGCGCGACGCCCGGCAGCCCGCGCTTCGACAAGGAGAAGAAACGCTATGGCACGGGGCGGTTCTTCAGCGAGTGTGGGAGCTGAGGCCTAAGCACGCAGCCGCCGCCAGACGAGGGCGCCGAGCAGTAGGATCCACGGAGGCGGTGGGCTGGCCTGGCAGCCACATCCCCCGGGTTGCCCGGTGTCGCTGTCGCCACCGATCACATCACCATCGCCTGGGTTGCCAGCGCCATCCGGTTCGGGTGCCTCCTCCACGCTGATCGCGATCAAGCGTTGGCGCGCCAGGCCGAGGGGATTCTCGACCTCCAGCTTGAGCCAATGCACGCCGAGGGTGTCATGGGTCACCAGGATGGCGCCGTCGCCGACCTCGGCCTCGGCCTCGATTTCATCCCAGACGCCGTCGTAGTCCAGGTCCCAACGGAAGGTCAGCTCCGAGAGCCCATAGCCGGTGCTGGTGGAGGCGGATGCGTCGATCTCGGTTAGCGCGTTGAGATGGGCAACGGCTGGAGCATCGACCTGGACCTCCGGCGGTTCGCTCACGACCGCCGGGACGTCAAACAGGAGACGGTGGGCGTCGAGTCGACCGAAGCCCCACTGTGGGTTTGGCGTGACGCCGGTGAGCGCGTCCTCGACCGCGTGGCCGAGCACCCGGCTCTTGACCGCGAGCGCCTCTAGGTTGGGCTCGACCTGCAGCAGCAAGGCGATGGAGCCCGCCACCTGAGGCAACGCCCCGCTGGTGCCGCCGAAGACCTGGTAGTGTCCGTGGCCGGCCAGGTCGCTGCGCACCGCCGTGTAGTCATCCTCGGGGGCCACCACGTCGACCCCGCGCAGGCCGTCGATGCGCGGGCCACGGCCGCTGAAGAATTTCAATGACCCCTCCACCTCCCCGGGGAGTTGGAAGTTGCCCGAGGTCGCGCCCACGCTGATCGCCGTGTCGGCGGTGGACGGCCAGGCGATGGTGGTGTCGTCGGTGATGTCCTGGCTGAGGTCGACGTAATAGGCGTAGCCCGTGACGCCCTCACCCACGGTGAGGAACACCTCGATGGCACTCGAGGTCGTGTTCGCGAGGCGGATATTCCACAGCCCGCCGTCGAGGGTCACATAGTTGCTGCCGTTGTATTCGAAGATCAGGCTGGCGATCATCGAGGTGCCGCGGCTGGAGGTGGACTGAGAGGTGTAGGCGTAGATGTCGCCGGAGCTCCCGGTGGTGGTCATTGGGATCTCGGTCCCGGTCGGCGTCACCATAGTGCCGGTGATGTTGCTGTGGTGGCCACCCCGCCAGCGCGCCGTCACGAAGATCCGTTGCAACAGACCATCGCCGTCCCAGGCGTTCAGGGGGAGGTCGCGGGTTTGGTCGCCCTGAAGGGTGAAGATGGAGTTGCCGTCGATCCCCGCGAAGTTGTGGCAGGCGGTCACCTGAACCATGCCGTCGCTGGTGAGCTGATCGAGGAGCTGTTCCCAATCGCTGGAGCCATCGCCGTACTGATGGGCGTGGTCCCCGTACTCGTGCACCAGGATCTTAGTCCCAAAGAGCTTGGCGATGTCGATGGCCCAGATGTCGGTTTGTAGTGGCATAACTGGATCGTCTTCGCCGCGGGCGTGATCGATCATCAAGAGGTCCGCCGCGGGCGCGACGCCGAGCAGGTCGGTCAGGCCGTAGCTGCCGCCCACCAGGATACCGGCGACCCCGGTGCCGTGGTCCACTTCCTGGTGGACCGGCGCGTCGATCAGGTTGATGCCGCGAACGTAATACTCGCCGCCGTAGGTGCGGATGACGTTGCGGATCTTGCTGGTCGAGAGCCGCACGATCTTCTCCCCCACGTCGAGGTCGCCGTTGCGGTTGACAT
>JAUUZB010001167.1 GCA_030590185.1 Deltaproteobacteria bacterium | reverse complement strand
GCCGCGCTTCGTGGTTGCGGTTGGGGATTCGGTCAAGCGTGCGCAGCCCCTGTTCGAGGACCGCACCAAGCCCGGCTTGTTCATCACCTCACCCGGAGCCGGTGAGGTCGTGGCGATCAACCGCGGCGCCAAGCGCGCCTTTCAATCGGTGGTCATCGAGCTCAACGAGCGCGAGCGACGGGGCGAGACCGCCGACGAGGACCACCAGCCACTCGAGTCCTGGCAGATCGGTCACCCGGAGGAGGCGAGCGCCGAGCAGATCCGCAGCCTGTTGCTGGAGTCCGGGCTGTGGAGCGCCTTTCGCAGCCGGCCCTTCTCCAAAGTCCCCGCCCCCGACAGCGAGCCCGCCGCGATCTTCGTCACCGCCATGGACACCCATCCCCTGGGCCCCTCGGTGGAACGTATCGTCACGCAGCGCAGCGCGTGTTTCGAGCTCGGTTTGTCCCTGGTCAGCAAGCTGACCGCCGGCCGCACTTACCTGTGCCGAGCCCCCGGATCACGGGTGAGCGCCGGTGACTCCGGGGTGAGCGTTCAGGAATTCAAGGGCCGGCACCCGGCGGGTTTGCCCGGTTTGCACATCCACCTGCTCGAGCCGGTGAGCCGCAAGCGAACGGTCTGGCAGATAGGCGCCCAGGACGTGATCGCCGTCGCCGAGCTGTTCACCAAGGGCAAGCTCGAGGTCGAGCGGATCGTCTCCCTGGCCGGCCCGGCGGTGAAATCGCCGCGCCTGGTTCGGACCCGGCTCGGCGCCAGCCTCGACGAACTGGTCGCCGACGAGCTCATCGAGGGCGATATCCGCGTCGTCTCCGGCTCGCTGCTCGGTGGACGCGAAGCCGCCGGTGGGGTGCACGGCTACCTCGGTCGCTACCACACCCAGGTGAGCTGCCTGCGGGAGGGGAAGCAGCGTCGCCTGTTCGGCTGGATGCGACCGGGCTTTGATCGTTTCTCCAGCATCCCAGCCTTTGCTTCGTGTCTGCTACCCGGTCGCAAGCTCGACCTCGACACCGATCAGAACGGCGAGCCGCGACCGATGGTGCCGATCGGTATGTACGAACGGGTGATGCCGATGGATATCATGGCGCCGTTTTTGCTTCGCGCCCTCGCGGTCAAGGACACCGAGCGTGCCGAGAAGCTCGGCGCCCTCGAGTTGGCCGAGGAGGACCTCGCCCTGTGCAGCCTCGTCTGTCCGGGCAAGACCGACTGGGGGGCGGCGCTGCGCGAGAACCTCAACCTCATTGAGAAGGAGGGGTGATGCAGCTCGTACGCCGAACCCTCGATAGCGTCGGCGAGCGCCTGGAGCGCGGACCGTTGGCGCGCCTCAAACCGCTCTACGATGCCGTCGATACCTTCTTCTACACGCCCGGGGCGGTGAGCAGGGGCCACGTCCACGTCCGCGACGCCCTCGATCTCAAGCGCATGATGGTCACCGTGGTCATCGCGCTGGTGCCGGCCATGGTCGTGGCCATCTACAACACCGGCTACCAAGCCCACGCCGCCATCGCCGCAGGCGCCGCGCCGCTCGACGGCTGGCAGGAGTGGGTTTACGGCCTGTTCGGCCTGGGCTACTCCCCCGCCGACGTCTTGGCCTGCTTCGTCCACGGCGCGGTCTACTACCTGCCGATCTACGCGGTGACCTTCGCGGTGGGCATCGGCTGGGAGATCCTGTTCGCGGTGGTGCGGCGTCACGAGGTGAGCGAGGGCTTCTTCGTTACCAGCGCCCTGGTTCCGCTAATCGTCCCGGCCACCCTACCGCTGTGGCAGCTGGCGCTGGCCACCAGCTTCGGGGTCGTGCTCGGCAAGGAAATCTTCGGTGGGGTGGGCATGAACTTTCTCAACCCCGCCCTGGTCATTCGCGCCTTTCTCTTCTTCGCCTACCCGGGCGAGATCTCCGGTGAGAAAGTCTGGGTGGCGGCAAAGCTCACCGGAGTCGATGGCTACTCCGGCGCCACCTACCTCGCCCGCGCCGCCGAGTTGGGCCCGGCGGGACTGCACGGCATCGACTGGTGGGACGCCTTCATGGGCTTTATGCCCGGCTCCATGGGGGAAACCTCGGCGTTGGCCCTCTTGGCCGGTGGGCTGTTGGTCGTGGTCACCCGGGTGGCGTCTTTGCGCACCATCCTCGGCGTGACCATCGGCACGCTGCTGATGGCCTCGTTGCTGAACGCCATCGGCTCCGACACCAATCCCATGTTCGCCGTGCCGTTCCACTGGCACCTGGTGCTCGGCGGCTGGATGCTCGGCACCCTGTTCATGGCCACCGACCCGGTCTCCTCGCCGTTCTGCAACTCGGCGAAGTGGGTCTACGGCTTTCTCATCGGCGCGCTGACCGTGCTGGTGCGGGTCGTGAACCCCGCCTACCCGGAGGGCATGATGCTCGCGATCCTGTTCATGAACATGTTCGCACCGTTGATCGATCACTTCTTCGTGCAGGCCAACGTCAAGCGAAGGGAGGCTCGCTGTGCAGTACAGTAACCGCTACACCCTCGTCTTCGCGCTCTTGGTCTGCCTGGTCTGCTCGGTGTTCGTGGCCGGCGCCGCGGT
>JAUUZB010000633.1 GCA_030590185.1 Deltaproteobacteria bacterium | reverse complement strand
CATGTCGATGAAATCGATGACGATGATGCCACCGAGGTCGCGCAGACGCAGCTGACGGGCGATCTCCACCGCCGCCTCCAGATTGGTCTGCAGCGCCGTCTCCTCGTGGCCACCCGACTTTTGTTTTCCGGAGTTGACGTCGATGGAGACCAGCGCCTCGGTCGGCTCGATGACGACCGAGCCCCCCGAGGGGAGGTCCACCGATGGGCTCAGCAGGCCGTCGAGATGCTCCTCGATCCGGTAGTGGTGGAAGATCGGCCGGCGTTCGACGTAGCGAGTCAGCACGCTGCGCTGCCGGGGCATGACCAGGTGCATGTATTCGGCGGCGCGGTCGAAGGCCTCATCCTCGTCGAGGACGACCTCATCGATGTCGCTGGTGTAGTAGTCGCGCAACGCCCGGATGATGACGTCCTGGTCCTTGTAGAGCAGCTTGGGCGCCTTGGCCTGGTCCGCCTGCTTGCGGATGTTCTCCCACAGACTCAGCAACACCTTGAGATCGCGGCCCAGATCGGTGGAGGAGCGGTCGCGGCCGGCGGTGCGCAGGATCACGCCCATGTTGTCCGGGACGGACAGCTCCTTGACGGTCTCGAACAGCGCCTCACGGGTCTCTTCGTCGTCGATCTTGCGCGATACTCCCTGATGGCTCGACTCGGGCGTCAGCACGAGGTAACGGCCGGCCAGGGAGAGGTAGGTGGTCAACACCGCGCCCTTGGCCCCGACCTCATCCTTGGTGATCTGCACCAGGATCGTCTGCCCCGACTTGAGCAGGTTGGTGATGCCGTGGGGGTTGCCGTTGCCCTTTTTGCTGTTCTTGCTGGGCTTGGCGAGACGCGGGTCCACGTCGCCGGCGGTCAGGAAGCCCTGTTTATCGGCGCCGTAGTCGACGAAGGCTGCGTTGAGGGAAGGCTCGACGTCGATGACGCGCGCCTTGTAGATGTTTCCCTTTGCTTTTTCCGCGCCTCGCGTCTCGATGTCAAAGTGTTCGAGTTTCCGGTCGTCTAGCACTCCGATGCGGATTTCCTCCGGATCGAGCGCGTTGATGATCATCTTGCGTGCCATCGAATCGTTTCCTGTTGGCCTTGACCGCCCTGTGCCGACCTTCAACGGGGCGCTGGCGCCCTGGTCGGCCCGAGGTGGGGCCTGGGGTTGCCCGGCATGGGCGTCGGTCGAATGGGGAGGGGCATCCTGCCGCGGCGCTGGCGGTGATACTCGGCCGTGCTGCTATCGCTCGGATGCCCATCAAAAAATCCAAAGGAGGCACCTAGCACTTAGGGGGCCAGTAAGAAAGCCCTGCGGTCCGATTTGCAGACTCGATCCGAGCTCTCTAAGTGCTGGCCGCTCGTGGGGTTTCCACCGCTGAGTCGGTCTGATCCGATCTGAACGGGCCTCAGCCGGGGTCGAAATAGAAGCCGAGGCGGGCGTTGATGCTCGAATAGCCCGGGCTCGAGAGGTCGGCGGTCCCGAGATCGTCCGGCACGAGGTAATAGCGAAATACCGCGCCGACCAGGAAGCCGCCCGGGAGGCGGGCGTTGATCCCGACGCTGACCACCGGCGCGAGCTCGGCATAGGGTGGCGCGGCGTCCTCGGTCGTCACCAGCAGGCCTGCGATGCCGATGGCCACGAAGGGCACGACCGGTTGGATATCGAAGTGGTAGATCAGGGCCGGTCCCCAGACGAAGACCGTCATCTCCGGATCGGTCTCCAACAGGACCTTGCGATCGACGTGGAATTCCAGAGCGAGCAGGTCAGCCACCTCCAGGGTGACGCTGACACCACCAAAAAATCCCCACGCGGATTGTTGCGCTGCCGTCGCCGCTAGGTTAGCTACACCCGGTTCGATGGCTACCTGGACCGCGCCGGCTTCGGCCGCGGCGACCCCGGGGAGGCTCAAGCAGACGAAGTGACAGGCAGGGCCGACAAGGGCCCGTGGAAAGAACCATCTCAAAGCTCGCTCAGTATGTCGAAGGTGCGTAGCGCCACGCAAGCGAGGCAGTAGAGGTATACAGCGATGGCCAAGGCCAAGAAGACGCGCAAAGAGCTGCTCAAGCGGGAGGACGCTTTCCTAAATGCGGCCTCGCAGAGCGCCGAGTGGGCCAAGGATAACAAGACCGCGCTGATCGCTGCGTCGGTGGCGGTCGCCGTGGTGATCGCGGCCGTCTGGGGCGGCGCGGAGTTCATCCGTCTGCGGAATCTCAAGGCCTCGACGGTGTTCGAGCAGGCCCTCGAGCTCCAAGATGAGGCCGTGGTCGTGGCCGACGGCGAGACTGCGGATCCCTCCGCCGATCCACCCACCTTTGCCACCGAAGCGGACAAGGAAAAAGCGGTGGTCGCCAAGCTCGAGGAGGTCGTGGACAAGGCCGGCGGTGCTGGCGTGGGGGCTCTGGCTCGCCTCTACATCGCCAACCTGTACGAGAAGCGCGAGGAGAACGACAAGGCCGAGAAGGCCTTTGCCGCGCTGGTCAACGATCTCTCCACCACCGACAGCATCTACTTCCTCGCGGTGGAGCGCACCGCCTACCTCCAAGAAAGTCGCGGTGACAAGAACGCCGCCATCGACACCCTGGCGCGTCTGACGAACTCCGAGGGCGGCTTCTACACCGACTTTGCGGCGTTCAACCAGGGGCGCCTGTATCAGAAGCTCGGCGAGGAGGATCGCGCCCGCGCTCTGTTCGAGCGCATCGAAAAGGACTTCCCCGATTCCCCCACCAAGAAGGAGGCGGAGCATCGCCTCGACGGGATCGGCCGAACCCCTGAGCCTGAGCCCGATGCGGATGCCGATGGAGCTGAGAAGACCGACGGGGCCGAGAAGGCCGACGGGGCCGAGAAGGCCGACGCGGCCGACAAACCGGAGCCCGTCGCCGATGGCGAGCCGGCCGCAACGCCGAACGATGGCGAGCCCGCGGCCTCGGCGACTGTTGAAGGCGAGGCGACACCCGAAGCCGCACCCGACGCGACCGCCCCGGCTGGCGAAGCGGCCCCGGTTCCAGCCGCCCCCGTCGAAGCTGCCCCGGCTGAGCCTGCGCCGGCCGCTGGGGGGGCCGCTGGAACGACACCATGATCGGACCGGGCGGTGTAGCGCTCGCGGTCGGGATGCTGCTGCTCTCGGCCCCGGCGGCCGAGGTGGGGGAGCCGGAATCCCTGACCAAGGAGAACCATCGGGCGATCGCCATCGATGCCTCCAACGGCCTGATCTTCGGCATGCGGTGGCGCCAAGAGATCGTTCGGACGGGGCAGTATCGCACTGTCATCGCTTCCTTTGGTAGGCCCGCGGTCTCGGTTCGACACAACTTGATCATTCTTGGCCAAGGCGAGGGTGACGTTCGCGCCCTGCGGATCGGCGACGGTAGTCTGGCCTGGCACTACGATTACGGCGCGCCCTTCGAGACCACCGTAACCTTGATCCCGCCGACCGGCGGCCGGCCGGAGGTCGCCTTGGTGACCGCCCGGGACGGTGTGGTGCTCGCCTTGGCCAGCGGCTCGGGCGAGCTAGTGTGGTCCGCCAAGGTAGGAGCCGACGTCCGCGCGCCGATCCAACGGGTCGGCGACACCTTGTTGGTTACGACGGTGGCGAACAAGGTGCACGCCCTCAACCTCACCGATGGCACCGCCCGTTGGAGCGAGGGTCGGCCGGCGCCCACCAGCCTCACGGTTGAGGGCCACAGCTCGGCAACCCACGTCGCCGGTGTCGTCTACGCCGCCTTCTCCGACGGCTACGTCGAGGCCTTCCGCTTAGAGGACGGCAGCAGGATTTGGTCGCGGCCGCTCTCCTTCAGCGGCGCCGAGTTCATCGACGCCGACGCCGACCCGATCGTGGCTGACGGCCAGCTCTATGTCGCCTCCTACTCCGACGGCATCTTCGCCCTCGACCTCGAGCAGGGCCAGACCGTCTGGCACCGGCCGGCACCCGCGGTCACCACCCTGGCCGTCTACGACGACGATGTCTCCAGCCTAGTCATCGCCGGCAGCGCCGATGGTTATCTCTGGGCCCTCGACCGAGAGGACGGCGAGCTGACCTACCGCACCCGCATGCCCCCGGGCGCCGCCTCACGATTGATCGTGCGCGACCGCCTCGCGGTGATGGCCGCCGGTGACAACGGCTTG
>JAUUZB010000275.1 GCA_030590185.1 Deltaproteobacteria bacterium | reverse complement strand
GCGGATCATGAAGACCTCGCCGCCCCCGTTGACCAAGATCACCGTGGCGGCGTGGAGGGGCGAGGTGGGCTGTTGGGACATGGACGTGAGCGCCCCGCCCTACCCTATCTCCGGCCGAAACTTCTTCCCGGTCCGCGCATGGTCGCGCAGGATCTGCGCCGGCTCAAAGCGCTTGCCATGTCGAGCCACCAGACCCTCCATGCGCGTCACCACCTCGCTCGCCCCGATGCGGTCGACATAGGCGAACGGCCCACCAGTAAACGGCGGGAACCCGAGCCCAAAGATCGCCCCGATGTCCCCGTCCCGCGGTGAGCGCAGGATCTCCTCCTGCAAACAGAGCGCCGCCTCGTTCACAAACTGCAGCCCGAGCCGATTCTGGATCTCCTCCACCGGCAGCTGCCGCCGCTTGGAGCTCTGACCGAACACCTTATAGATGCTCTCGTCGACGCCCCCCTTCTTCCCCTCGTCGTAGCGGAAGAAGCCGCGGCCATTCTTGCGCCCCTGGCGGTTGTCCTTGATCAGGGTGTCCATCGTCCCCGGCGATTGCAGCCGGTCGCCAAAGGCCTTCTCCATGATCCCGGAGACCTTGGCGGCGACGTCGATGCCAACCTCGTCGAGCAACGTGACCGGACCGACCGGGAACCCCCAGTCCATCATCACCTCGTCGAGCTGGAGGATGTCGCCGCCCTCGTACAACACCCAGGCCGCCTCGTTCATATAGGGCGCCAGGATGCGCGACGTGTAGAAGCCCGTGCCGTCGCGGACCACGATCACGGTCTTGCCCTGATCCTTGCCGAGCTGCACGCAGGTCGCGGTGACCCAGTCGGCGGTTTTGTCGGTGACGATGATCTCGAGCAGCGGCATCTTCTCCACCGGCGAGAAGTAGTGCATGCCGATGACCGTCTCCGGATGGACCGATGCCTCGGCGATGGAGCTGATCGGCAGCGACGACGTGTTCGAGGCAAAGATCGTATCCTCGCGGCAAGCCGCCTCGGTCTCCCGCAACACCCGGCGCTTGAGCTCCAGGTCCTCAAAGACCGCCTCGATGATCACGTCGGCCGACGCCAACCCGGACATGTCGACCGTTCCAGTGACCAGCGACATCAAGCGGTCAACCTCCTGGCGGCTGCGACGCTTACGCTTGCGATCCTTGTCGAGCACCTTGCGCACGTACGCGTAACAACTCCCGAGCCCCGCCTGGTTGATATCCTTGACCCGCACGGGGATGCCGAGCTTGGTGGCCGTGACCGTGGCGATGCCGCCGCCCATGAACCCACCGCCGAGCATGCCGAGCTTGCGCACCGGCCGGGCCGTGCCGCGCGGGTTGGCGGTGCCGTTCTCCTTCTTGAGCGCCTGCTGGGCGAAGAAGATCGACATTAGGCCGCGAGCCTGTGGGGAGACCACCAGCTCGCCGAACTCCCGCGCCTCGGCCTCGAGCCCGACCTTCATGCCGTTGTGCAGGCCGAGCCGCACCACGTCGAGGGCCTTCTCCGGCGCCGGGTAGTTGCCGCGGGTTTTTTGGAGCAGCGCCTCCCGGGCCTTTTTGAACACCACCATCTGCCCGGCCGGATTCTCTTCGAGGGCGAGCTCCATGAGGCGCTCCGGCGCATCCTGGGCGAAGGCTTGGATGAGGGCGAGGCCGCGCTTGGGTTTCTCGCCGCCCTTGCCCTGGGAGGCTTCGAGGGCGCGGCGCTTGGCCACCTCGAGCAGGATTGGCTCGGGCACGATCTCGTCCACCAGGCCGACCTTCTTGGCCTTCTTGGCGCGCAGCTTGCGACCGGTGAGGATCATATCGAGGGCGGTGGTCAGGCCGACCAACCGTGGCGCCCGCTGGGTGCCGCCGGCGCCGGGGAACAGGCCGATCATCACCTCGGGAAATCCCAGGGCGGTCTTCGGCGAATCACTGGCGATGCGATGGGAGCAGGCCAGGGCCAACTCGAGCCCGCCGCCGAGACAGGCGCCATGGATCGCGGCCACCACCGGCTTGCCGTGTTCGGTGGTCAACGCCTCGAGGCGAGCGAAGACCTCCTGGACGTGGCGGGTGAGGCGCGCCGCTTCACCGGCGGTGGTGATCTTCTCGACCGCTTCGATGTCGGCACCGGCCAGGAAGTTGTCCGCCTTGGCGGAGCCGAAGACCGCGGCCACGATGGTGGCGTCGGTTTCGAGGCGGTCGATGATCGAGGCGAGGTCGGCCTCGACCTTCTCGGAGATGGTGTTGACCGAGTCGCCCTGGACATCCATCAGGATGGTGGCCACTCCGTCGGCGTCGACGTCGAAGGTGAAGTGGGTGAGCTCAGAGGGGGCTGCGATTGCACTTGCCATGGGGTTCTCCTGTTGACGTTCCCGTTAGCGTTCCAAAATCACCGCGCCGCCGAGGGCGCCGGCCGCGCATTGGGTGATCAGCGCGGTGCCGCCCCCCCGCCGGTCGAGCTCCCGGGCCATGGTGAGGATTTGCCGCGCGCCGGTGGCGGCGAAGGGGTGGCCCAGGGCGATGGAGCCGCCGTAGATGTTGAGCCGCTCGTCGTCGGCGTCCACCTCGCCGATGATCTCGTCGCGACCGAGGTGCTCCTTGGCCCAGGCCTCGGAGCGCCAGGCCTGGAGGTTCGACAGCACCTGGGCCGCAAAGGCCTCGTGGATGTCGATGAGGTCGATCTCAGCGAGCTTCATGCCGACCTTGTCCAGGGCGATCGGCACCGCAAAGGAGGGCCCCATCAATAGCTGCCACTCGGCGTCGAGGCCGGCGAAGCCCCAGGACTTGATGTAGGCCAGGGGCTCGTAGCCGAGGGACTTGGCCTTCTTCTCGTCCATGAGCAGCAGGGCGGCGGCGCCGTCGGTGAGCGGTGAGCTGGTGGCCGCGGTGATGGTGCCGTGCTTGCGGTCAAAGACCGGCTTTAGGTTGGCGAGCTTCTCCAGGGTGGTGTCCGGGCGGATGAAGCCGTCGCGCTCCACGGTTTCTTCGTACTTGGGCGGGATCGGCAGGGCCATCACCTCCTGTTGGTACACCCCCTTCTCCCAGCCGAGGGCCGCCTTGCGATGGGATGCCATGGCTAACTCGTCCTGGGCCTCACGGCCGATGCCGTTCTCCTTGGCCATCTTCTCGCCGGACTGACCCATGGTGAGCCCGGTGGAGAGCTCACGCAGGGCTGGGGGCTTGGGAAGGAGGTCCTGGGGCCGGATGTCGAGCAGCGCCTTGGCCTTGTTCAGGGCGCCCTTGGCGTTGTTGGCCTTGACCAGGGCCTTGACCACCTTGTCGCTGTAGGTGATCGGCGGCCGGGAGGTGGAGTCGGCGCCGCCACAGATCACCACGTCGGCGTCCCCGAGCAGGATCGAGGCCGCGCCATTGACCATGGCCTGGGTGCTGGTGGCGCAGGCGCGAACCACGGAGTAGGCGTCGATGTTGCGGGGCATGCCGCTGCCGAGGACGATCTCGCGGGCGATGTTGGGCGCCTCGACCATGCCGACCACCTGGCCGAAGATCAGCTGGTCGATCTCGTTGGGGTCGAGGTTGGTGCGTTGGATCAGCTCGCTGACCACGGCCCGACCGAGGTCGAGGTTGGTCAGGTCCTTAAAAGAGGTCCCGGATTTGACGAACGGCGTGCGCAGGCCGTCAACGATGGCGACCCGGCTGTTGCGGCGGGCCGGGGGCTTGGACTTGGAGCTGGTCTTCTTCTTGGTAGCCACGTTTGGTCTCCGTTTTGCTCACGATACAGTGCGTCAAATGACATGATGCGGCACGCTGACGCGTCGTGTCAATAGCCTCCCCCGTCGATTTGGAATTTGTCTGTCAGGGCTTTGGGTTATAGAGATGCGTTATGATTCAACGCCTTGGAATCACCGGATCCTTTGCCCTTGGAACGACCCTCGGCGGCCTGATGGTCGGCCTATTTGAGGGCCTCTTTCGCGGCGTGTCGGTGCCGTACAGTCTGTTCCTGTACGGCGCCCTGTGTGCGGCCGCGGGCATGGCGGGGGCGATCCTGCTGAGCCTAATCGTCAAGGAACGGGGGGTGGTGCTCGGCGCGGGCCTGATCACCTGGGGCGTGGCGCTGACCACCGCGGCCTCGGCCTTGGTGTTGGTGCGTTTCATCGTGCAACGGGACGTGTTGCAGGAGGCCCCGGGCAGCGGCACCACGGCTACGGGTGCGGGCGCGGGCGCGGCGGTCGGCGTGTTCCTGGTGTTTTACCTCATCGGCCGGATCTGGGGCGGCAAGATCCGCAAGCGCGACCCCTTGCGCCGGCTCAAGAAAACCTGGCTGTGGCCTGCCCTCACGGTGATGGTCTTTTTCTTCATGACCCTGAGCGGCGACGACGCCATCCCCGCACAGACGCGCCCCGAGCCCCTCGCCGGCCGCGGCGTGGTGCTGGTGGTGGTCGACACGGTACGGGCCGACGTGCTCGGCGCCTACGGAGCAGGGGAGCACCGCGGCGCCCCACCCTCCCCGAACATCGACGAGCTCGCGACCCGGGGCCGGTTGTTCTCCGACGTGAGCGCCCAGGCCTCCTGGACCAAACCGGCCATGGCCACCATCGTCACCTCCCGGCACGCCAGCGGCCACGGCACCATGTCCAAGCCGGCGATCCTGCCGGAGAGCCTGCCGACCATCGCGACCGTCTTGAAGGCGGCCAAGATCGGCACCGGCGGGGTGGTGACAAATTACAACCTCGAGGAGGGCTTTGGCTTTGCCCGCGGCTTTGACCGTTTCGAGTACCTGGCCCCGGCCCGTTATTTGGGCGCGCCCAAGCGTGCCAACCGTTTGGCCGCGTACAATGTTTATCGAGTGCTGCGTGAGAAGCTGCTCACCGGCGGGCGGGAGGCGAAGAACTTCTATCGCTCTGGGGCGTCGGTCAATGCGGTCGGCTTCGAGATCCTCGCCGAGCTAGCCAAGAAGCCGGAGGATCGTTTCTTCTTGTGGCTGCATTACATGGAGCCCCACGACCCGTACTTCTCCGCCGACGGGAAGTCCTATGCCCGGGTCTCCCATCCCCACCCGCCGGCCGAGTGGGCCGAGGCGATGAAGCTCGCTTACCGGGACGACGTGCTGCTGTTCGATCGGTTCCTCGGCGACCTGATGTCCGGACTCGCGGCCCGGGGCCTGGCCGAGACCACCGACGTGATCCTGCTGTCGGACCACGGCGAGGAGTTCGACGACCACGGCGGGTTTTACCATGGGGTGACGTTGTACGAGGAGCAGCTCCACGTGCCGTTGATCATGACCGGTCCGAACGTGCCGGCTGGGGTCGAGGCGGATCTGGCTCGTCAGGTGGACATCGCGCCCACGGTGGCGGCGTTGTTTGGCGTGAAGGCGCCGGAGAGCTGGGAGGGCCGGGACTTGCTCGGCGACACGGAGGTCCCGCCGGTGGCCATCGCTGAGGAGGACCACGAGGGAAATCAGCTGAGCTCGGTTCGCTACACCGATCCGGAGAAGCCGTTGAAGTTGATCACCGCGAACCCGGGGAACCCGCGGGGGCTCGGGGAGACGGAGCTCTATGACCTGGGCAAGGATCCCGGTGAGAAGCAGTCGATGACCTCCACGGCCCCGAAGGTGGTCGAGGCGTTGCGGGCGGCGTTTGGCAAGGCTCAGAAGCAGTCCAAGGTGGGGGGCGCGGTGGCGGGAAGCCGCGTGCTCGACGCCGACGCGGCGGCGGAGCTGCGGGCGCTGGGGTATATGGGGGAGGAGTAGCGGGTGGCTGGGTTGGGCTGATGCCCCGACCGAGGCATGTCGCCCCCATGCACCGTTCGCCCTGAGCGAGCGAAGCGAGTCGAAGGGTGCCCTAGGTCGCTGACTCCGGCGAATCCGAAGGCTGTGCCGGCTCCCAGTGCCGTTTCTCGTTGCGCTGGTTCTTGGCGCGAAAGGCCGTCTCGAGATCCAGGTCGAGGCGATTGGCGATGGCCAGGGTGTAGTTGAGGACGTCGACCAGCTCCTCGGCGACCCCGGCCTTGCGCTCGGCCTCGTCCCCCGGTTTTTCCTCGGATTGGTCGAAGTAGCGCTCGTACTTGCGCACCGCCTTGAAGAGCTCGCCGATCTCCTCGCCCATTAGGAAGCAGTTGTGGATCAGGTCGACGTCGAGCCAGCCGTGGAGGGCCTCGAGGTCGTGGATGTAGCGTTGGAGGTCGGCGAGGGTTGGGTTGGGGGGCAGAGCGATCATGGGGGGAGCCTCGCACGGTCGGGGTCCGGGTTCCACTGGTCGGTTGGTCGGTTGGTCGGTTGGTCGGTTGGTCGGTTGGTCGGTTGGTCGGTTGGCTGCTCAGCTGCTCAACGCGC
>JAUUZB010000439.1 GCA_030590185.1 Deltaproteobacteria bacterium | reverse complement strand
GTCGCTTACGGTGAGGAGGTCGAGAAGCTCGACTTCTACCTCGGCAAGGTCGGCGCCCTGGTGCCGATGATCGCCTTTGTGATTGGCGCCATCGCCCTGTGCTTGGCCGCGGCGGAGCACGGCGCCCCCGACGAGTCCGGGTTGATCCTGATCGTGGTGCTCGGCCTGGTGCTCGGCATGTTCCTGTGCCGCAGCAAGTGGTCCGACTACTGCCAGGCGATCTTCGACGGCATGGCCCAACCGGTCGGCGTGATCGCCGTGGTCTGTTGGGTGTGGGCCGGGATGTTCGCCATGGTGCTGCGTGCCGGCGGCCTGGTCAAAGGTCTGGTCTGGCTCGGTGCGGCCACGGGCTTCACCGGCTCGTTGTTCGCGGTGGCCACCTTCATCCTCTCGGCGGTCTTCGCCTCGGCGGTGGGCAGCGGTTATGGCACCACGGTCGCCTTGTGCGCCTTGATGTACCCCGCCGGGGTCATTCTCGGCGCCGACCCGGTAATTCTCTTCGCGGCGATTCTCTCCGGCTCGGCCTTTGGCGATAACCTCGCCCCGGTGTCGGACACCACCATCGTCTCCGCCGTCACCCAGGAGACCGACGTACCGGGCGTGGTGCGCTCGCGCTTCAAATACGCCATCGTGGCCGCGGTGCCGGCGGCGATCGGTTTTTTGATCCTCGGCAGCGCCAGCGCCACGAGCATCGAGCCGGCCCAGGCACAGGCGGCCCTCGAGGGGGTTTCCCCTGCCGGGTTGATCCTCCTCATCCCGTTCGCGTTGGTGGTCACTCTGGCGCTCACCGGCAGGCACATCATCGTGGCGATTACCCTCGGCATCGTCGCGGCGGTGGTGATCCCCGGGATCGGCTCCCTGCCGGGTCTGCGCGACCTGCACGACCTGCCGGGCCTCGGCGTCATTCTCAACTTCGAAACCAGCGGCGGCGCCCCACGCCTCAGCGGCGCCTTGGTCGCCGGGATCGAGGGTTTCTTGAAGTTGTCGATCCTGATCCTGTTCATCGTGGCCGCCGGTCACATCATGAAGGTGGGCGGCGCCCTCGAAGCGATCAAACAAAAGATCTTGAAGCTGGCCGGCAGCTCCGTGCGGCGTGCCGAGGTTTCCATGTTCGCCCTGGTCGCCTCGCTCAACGTCTTCATCACGGTCAACACCGCAGCCGAGATCGCGGCGGCGCCGTTCATCCGGGATGTGGGCAAGGCATTCAAGATCCATCCCTACCGCCGTGCCAATTTCCTGGACGCGGTCACCTCGGCCCTCGGCTACATCTTTCCCTGGTCCGGCGGTGTCCTGATCGGCGTCAGCACCCTGAACAAGCTGCAAGAGACCAGCTATCCCTGGCTCGAGGTGCCGAGCCCGACCACGGTCTGGCCCTTCGTGCTACACGGTTGGTTCCTGGCCCTGGTGATGCTCGGCGCGGCGATCACCGGCCTGGGCCGGCGCTACATCGGGCCGGGTGGGGAGCCGGTGGAGGAGCCGCCTTCGTGATCCGGTGCCATGCCCCGCGAGCCTGACACTACGCTTTGGATCGACGGCGACGCTGCCCCCAAGGTCTGCAAGCAGATCGTCTACAAGGCGAGCGCCCGCACCGGCCAACGAGTGGTGTTCGTCGCGAACCGCCACCACGCTCTTCCCAACCTGGAGACGGTTCGCTTGGTGCAGGTGGTTGGCGGCCCCGACGTGGCGGACGACTACATCGCCGAGCATTGCCAACCGGGCGATCTGGTGCTCACCGAGGACATCCCGCTCGCGGCGCGGGTGATCGATGCCGGCGGGACGGTGTTGCGTTTTCACGGTGAGGCCCTCACCGAGGAGAACGTGCGCCAACGGCTCTCGATGAGGGACTTCCTCGACGACCTCAGGAGCAGCGGTGTGGTGACCGACGGGCCAGCTAGCTTCAAGCCGAAGGACACGAGGAAGTTCGCCAACGCGCTCGACACCTGGCTCGCGGGCAACGCCTAGGGTCCTGGCTCGAGCGATCGGCAGCGCCGCCCCCGGCCACCTAGGTGGTACGTCCAGGTACCAGCGCCGGAGGTCCCCCCCGGGAGCATTCCGGGTGCTCGGGGGGAGCTCCCATGGCGAAAGTCGCGGTGCAGGGCCTTCTGCGGCTTTTTGCAGCCTCGATGCGCCGTGTCATCTGGGTCGGGCGGATCCTGGCATGCCACGTGCATTTGTGACCGACGAAGACGTGGAGACATCTCCATCACGGAGAACGGACATTAGAGTGCAGGAGCTCAGCATGGGATCTCGGTACCTGGCGCAATCTTTTCATGTTGTCCCTCGCGGGGCGGAACCCATGGCCTATCTCTGGCGGACAGTTGTATTGCTCTCGGGTTTTGCCGCACTGGGGCTCGCGGCGTGCGGTGACGCGACCGACCTCGGTGACGCGACCGGCCTCGGTGACCCGACCGATCTCGGCGACCCGATAGGCCTCGACGACGCGACCGACCTCGACGACGCAACCGACCTGACCGAGCCCGCCACCACCCCGATCTATTTCATCGCCGTGCACAACGAGCCCTCCCACTTACCCGGTGGCCAGGAGATCATCGCCAGGGAGTACGGGATCCTGCAGGAGATGGTGGCCGGGGCCGACGGTTACGGCATCAAGCTCACTCTAATGTTCTCGGCCCAGTGGGCCGACTACATCGTGGCCAGTCAGGAACGGCTCGACGAGGTCCACGGTTGGAAGGCAGACGGTCACGAGATCGCCGCCCACCATCACAGCATCTACCACGGCAACTGGGACGGCTACACTGACTATACTCCAGCCGAGGCCGCCGCCCAGCGCCTCGCCCAGGGCAAGGAACCGCCCGAGCCTTACCTCGGCACCTTGGACGACTACGTCTCCCATCTCGATCAACTCGATCCGGATATTCGCTCCGGCTGCCTCAACGACGAGCGCGACAAGCAGGCCCTGCCCGACACCATCCTGTTCGACACCTGCTCGGGGTTCGCCAACCACGGGCCGGTGGGCGTCAAGGAGAACGATGGAACGACCGCCCAGAAAGGCGTCAACGAGTTCGTCCTCAACGGCGTCTGGAACGGGGTGGAGCGTCGTTGGCTGGCTCACTACCAGATCACCACGCCGGAACGGACGCAGCAGGCCGAAGATCTCTTCGACACCCTCGACGAGTCCGTGGTCTACGGCACGGTGCTCCACAGCATCGCCGGCCAGGACACTGAGCTCTACGTCTTCATGGAGTTCCTCCACGACCGAGACCCGGATGCCCGCCAGAGCCGTACCCTGGCCGAGATCTTCGACGGCGACCTCCTGCCGCAGGAGACCCTCTCGTGGGAGCAGCTCTCCCAGATGGATGAACCACAGGGCGGGCTCTGCGGTGATGGTACCTGCGACAACGTCGAGCAGGCCAACCCGACCCTCTGTCCGGTGGATTGCCCTTGAGGTCACTCGGGTGAGGTTGGGTCAACGGGGCTCTCCCTGCGCCGGCGTCACAACGAGGGTCAGCGGCGGTGTCGCGAGTCAGCGTGGGGGCAGGGAACGGGGTGTGGTAGCATTTCGGCATGCGAGCAAACCGACAACCTCCTCTCCTCCTCTGCATTTCAACAGCTCTCGCCACCGCCCTGTTGTTCTTCACCGGCTGCGTACCGGAGCAGGGCCTGGAGGGCGACCCGCAAATATCCTGCGACACGGCGGATGATTGCCCGGAGGGTTACGCCTGCCTCGACGTTGGCCTCTGCCAGAGCCTGACCTCGCCGTGCCTCGAGAGCGGCGAGCCGGTGGAGAACGGCAACCAATGCACCTTGAGCGGTGGGACAGGGACGGCCTTCTGCGTCGACGGGCTGTGTGTGGAGTCCAGTTGCGGGGATGGGGTGCACGATCAGACCGAGGGCTCGGGGGAAGAGTGTGATGATGGGGTCGACAACTCTAGCCTCGTGCCGAATTCCTGCCGTGCGGACTGTACCGCCCCGCGTTGCGGGGACGGCGTCATCGACAGCGGTGAGGAGTGTGACGGTGGCATCGCGCTCCCCGACGGCGAGACTGACTGGCTGGGTTGCAACTATGACGGTGGTACTGGCGACCGGGCTTGCACCGTGGTCGAGTGTGGTGACGGCTACGCCAACGCCGCCGCCGGCGAAGAATGTGATGATGGAAATACCGACGACGACGACAGCTGCCGGTGGCCGAGCTGCAAGGATAGTTTCTGCGGTGACGGTGTGATCGACCTATCGGCGGAGGCCTGTGACGACTCCAATTCCAACCCGAACGACGGCTGCAACCAATGTGTAGCGAACCTCTGGCTGGATTCGATTGTGGCTGGCCAAGGCCCGGCCGAAGGTGATGTGACCAATGCCGCGCTCGGGGCGGCCCATTCCAGATCCCGGGCGGTGGCGGACGCCTTTGGCAACCTCTTTTTCAGCGTCGACGCAGCCCTTATCACGGGCTTGGGCTCCAACAGTCCTCAACTCTATCGGCTTGGCCAGGATGGCGTCCTGACCCTATTGGCGGGGACCCCTGGCGTGAGCGCACGTGGAGGCCTCGACGTAGGCTCCATCAAGGACTTGCCGTTCACGTCGATTGTAGATCTGGATGTCGACCGCCACGGGAACGTTTTTTTCGCGGATGGTCCGTATAGCCCCAACAGCGTCGACCTGACCATGCGGGTACGGCGCCTCGACCCCACCGGCGCGGTAACGACCATGTTCGAGGCCATCCCGGTGATTCCGGACCCTGTCGATATCTGGGGTGACCCCCCCTATCCCCTCCATGCCCTCCATGCCCTGCACATCGCTCTCGACGGTCTCGGCGAGTTGTACGTGTCGGTGTGCGGGGACAACACCGTGCTGAGGATTGAGCCCGACGGTACGCAGACCGTCGTCGCGGGCACGCCCGGGGTTTTGTGCAGCGATAGCGGTGGGTGGCCGGCCTGCGGCGACGACGTACCGGGCGGCCCATCTCTACTCGAACACCCCTCAGCAATCGCTTTCGATCACACCGG
>JAUUZB010000908.1 GCA_030590185.1 Deltaproteobacteria bacterium | reverse complement strand
GGTCGAGGACGCCGGCCTGCAGGCTGTTACCAACGTCCAGGAAGATCTTCCCGGCCACCGCCTGTCGTTGGTGGGTGCCCATGGCGACAAACTCGAAACGCGTCATCTCGGCACTCCGTTGGTCGGGTTGAGACACCCGTACAGCAGCAATCACGCCCGGCCAAGGCCCGGGATGCCGCTGCCCTCAGGAGATCGGCGCCCTGCCCGTGCCCGGCCCCGCATCCCAACCAGCTTGTGTGGTAGAGATGACCATCATGCCAGAGTCGACACCGATCCAGATCATCGCGCGCGTCGGCGATCGCGCCGCCGAAGCGCTTGCCCTGTTCACCGACCACTCCCGGGTACGCGACCCGATCCCGTTGCCGGCGGAGCCGCCCTTGACGCCGGGCACGATCATCGCCTTCACCTGGCATCCGGGGACCGAGGTCGATGGCCTCGAGACCCTGGCTGCACCGGACACGGCCCGAGCCGAGCTCTACGCTCTCCTGAGTCGTCTCCGCATCAACCCGCTCTACCCACCGGAGGTGATGGCCGAGGTAGCGGATCTCCTGGAGCACCCCGCCATCGACGACCCGGAGCTGATCGACCTCAGCGATCTGCCCTTTGTCACCATCGACAACGAGGACTCCCGTGACTTGGACCAGGCGTTGCACATCGAGCGCTCCGGGTCCGGGTTTGTGGTCCGCTACGCCCTAGCCGACGCCGCCTACTACGTGCGGCCGGGCGGTCCCCTCTTCGCCGAGGCCCTCGCCCGGGGCGCGAGCTACTACCTCCCTGGGTTCTCGGTGCCGATGCTACCGCCGGCCTTGTCGGAGGGGCTCGTCTCCCTGAATCCCAACGTGCCCCGGCGGGCCCTGGTCTTCACCCTGACCCTCGCCGAGAATGGACGACTCCTGCGGACCGATCTGAGCCGAGCCCGCATCCGCAGCCGGGCCAAGCTCAGCTACGACGGGGTACAAGATCTCTTTGACCGGAGCGGGGAGCAGCCCCTCAGCGGTGAGGTATTCAGCGAGAGCCTCGGGCTGCTGCGGGAGGTCGGGGAGCGACGCATCGAGCTCGCCCGTCAGCGCGACATCATCCCGTTCGATCGCACCGAGGTCGAGGTGGTGCTCGCCGACCCGACCGGCGAGCGATTTGCCTTCCACCGCGAAGCCCGCAACGACGTCAGCCATTGGAACGAAAAGATATCCCTGCTGTGCAACATCGCCGGCGCGCGCCTGATGACACCGGGGGACGACCCGGACCCGGAGGTGCAAGCGGTGTTCCGTGTCCACGTGGCACCGTCGGCGGAACGCCTCGCGGAGCTGCGCGAGACGATCGCCGCCATCGTTGCCCACCACCGGCTGGATGAGCAGGTGTGGGGTTGGCGCACGGCGCAACCGCACGAAACAGTGGCCGACTATCTAGGCCGGCTACCGCGCGACACCAGCAGCCTCGCGATCCGAGCTTCCCTCGAGCGTCAGATCCTCATCTCCAATCGACGCTCCACCTTCAGCCCGGAGCCGGGCCTGCACTTTGCCCTCGGGGTGGCGCCCTACAGCCGCTTCTCCGCGCCGATGCGCGAGATCGTAGGTATCTTCACCCACAAGGAAGCAGCCGAGAAGGTCGGCCTCGAGCAACCGCAACAATCCGCGACCGCTGACGAAAAACTGCGCGACGAGGTGATCGAGGCCGCCAACCGCGCCAAGCAACAACAGGGCCGGCTCACCGGCGGCATCAAGCAACGGGCCGTCTCCCGCCTGCTGGCCCGCGATCTGGATCAACCACTCGCCGACCGGCCGATCTACACAGGTCTCATCCTCGGCGTGCGCGCCACCCGCCTCTACGTCCGCCTCGAGGACCCACCGATCGAGCTCAAGGTCTACACCGATCGCCTCGAGGAATACCTAGGCTGCGAGCTGATCTTCCACGCCGGCGACGTGGCCCTGCGGGATCGCGATGGCAACGCCCGTTTCGCCATCGGCGATGGCATTCGCCTGCGCACCCACAGCGCGCAACCGGACGGACACCGCTGGTACCTGGTGCCCGACGCTGATGTTGCGTCAGTCGAGTAAATCCTAAAGGCTAGGCGGAGATGACCCTCGAGCTCCCGACGCGATTTGGGAAGTACGTCCTGCTCGACCGGCTGGCCGCCGGTGGCATGGCCGAGGTTTTCCTCGCCAAGGTCATCGGAGTGGAGAGCTTCGAACGCTCGCTGGCGATCAAATGCATGCACTCGCAGCTCGCCGTGAACGACGAGTTCACCTCGATGTTCATCGATGAGGCCAAGCTCGCCGGTCGTCTCAACCACGCCAACATCGTGCAAATCTACGAGCTCGGCCGCTATGAGGACCGGCTCTACATCGCCATGGAGCTGGTCGACGGCTACGATCTGCGCCGCGTCATCGAGCGCGCCCATGCGAACGGTGAGCGGCTCCCGGAGAGCTTCGCGGCCTATGTCATTTCACGGGCGGCCTTTGCCCTCGACTACGCCCACAGCCGCGTCGACAACCACGGCCATCCGCTGAGCCTGGTCCACCGGGACATCAGCCCGCCGAACCTCCTGGTCAGCAAGGCAGGGGAGGTCAAGGTGGTCGATTTCGGTATCGCCAAGGCGAGCGCTCGGATCAGCGAGACCAAGGTCGGCGTGCTCAAGGGCAAGCTCGCCTACATGTCGCCGGAACAAGCCCGGGGTGACAGCGTCGACCGCCGCACCGACATCTACACCCTCGGGGTCGTGCTCTATGAGATCATCACCGGCTACCGGCTGTTCGCAGGCGACACCGATTTTGAGATCCTCGAGCAGGTCAAGACCGGCAGCATTCCGGATCTCCGCACCCGCCTCCCGGAAGCCTCCCCGGAGCTTCTCTCGGTGCTCCTCACCGCGCTCGCGCCGAAGCTCGACGAGCGCTACCAATACGGCGCCGAGCTGGGCAAGGCTCTCGAGCCGCTGTTGATCAAGGACCGCTCGATCTACGGCGCCACCGAGGCCGCCGGGCTGCTCGAGGAACTGTTCGAGGAGGAGTACGCGCCTCCCCGCGAGCTCAGCGAGATGGAGATCGCCGACATCGCGGCCGGGTCCGAGGAGGGCTGGCGGGAGAAGACCCAAACCTTCCACTCGGCCTTTGACGGCAGCCAATCATCGACCGCCCCCACCAAGATCGGACGGTCGGGCACACCCGCAACCCGCGGGGCTCGTCCGAACAACCTGGCCCGGCAGAGCACGGGCGCC
>JAUUZB010000002.1 GCA_030590185.1 Deltaproteobacteria bacterium | reverse complement strand
GGGGCCGGCGCGCGACCTCGAGGCGGTGTCCGTGGTCGACTCGGTCGATGACCTACGCCGGGTCATGGACGCGGTAGGCGCCGAACGCGCGGTGTTGATCGGCTTCTCCCTCGGCGGTCAGATCATCCTCGAGGCCTGCCGGCACGTGCCGGATCGGATCTCGGCTTTGATTCCGATCCTCGCCACCTACCAGTATCCGTTCGACACGCTCCTGCACCCAAAGTTCGGACGGCTCGCGGCCCACGCCTTCCGCCTGGTCGGCCAGCGGTTCGCGCCGGGTGGCCTGAGCTTCGTCTCCCGAGCTCTGCAGACCGCCACCGGCCACCGGCTGAATCAGCTCACCGGCACCATCGGCAAGAGCGTGCCGCACGCCGAGATGATGGCCTTCGCCGAGCACCTCGGCGTCGTCCACCCCGCCACCTGGGTGGCCATGGGGATCGCGGCCCAGGAGCACAGCGCCGCTGACTTGTTGCCCACGATCCAGGTACCAACCCTGGTAATCAGCGGCGGCCTCGACACCATGGCCCCCGCCGGAGCCGGCGAGGAGATGGCCAGTCGCATCCCGAGCGCCGAGCACCTGCACCTGCCCGAGGCGTCCCACGTCGGGTTGCTCGAGTTTCCGGACCTGATCGGGGATCGCATCGAGAGCTTTCTCGAGCAGCGCGACCTGCTGGCCTGACCGGGCGAGCAGGAATATAGGAACATCCCTCTCTCACCCCGCGGAGCAAATCATGGCCCAATCTGTAATGGTCGTCGCCACCGAGCCGGGCACCGGTAAGAGCGTGATCTCCGTGGGGCTCGCCGATCAATTCGAGCGCCACGGCATACGTACCGCCTATTTCAAGCCGATCGGGATGACCGGCGCCGACGCCGATGCGATCGACCCGGACATCCGTTTCGTCAAGAGGGCACTCAGCCTCAAGCTCCCGGCCGAACAGATGGTCGCCACCGACGGCCAGCAGGTGACCCGCGCCATCCAGGAGGGTCGCTACGACGACATCCTCGACCGGATCCTCGAGGCCCACGGTCGCCTCGCCGAGGCGGCCGACCTCATCGTCTGCGAGGGGGTCGACAGCATGCGCGCCTTCCCCGCCCTCGACTCCGACATCAACATCGACATCGCCAAAAATATCGACGCGCCGATCCTGCTGGTGACCACCGCCCGCGACCGATCCCTCGATGAGGTGGTCTCCGCGGTCGCCCTCACCTGCAATGGCCTGAACGAACGCGGCGCCGAAGTGATGGGGGTGTTCGTCAACCAGGTGGAGGAACGGCGCCAGGGCGAGTTCGCCGATAGCCTGCGTCGCGAGCTGCGCGGCAACGCCGGCGCGCGCCTCTTCGGCGTGTTGCCCAGCCTGCCGGTCCTCTCCAAGCCGCGGGTGACCGACGTGGTCCGCACCCTGCGCGGTCGAGTGTTGCAAGGGGAGGAGCAGCTCGACACGCAGGTGGGCGATGTCCTAGTGGCGGCCATGGGGCTCGAGAACGCCCTGCACCACTTCGGCGATAACTGTCTGGTGATCGCGCCCGGGGACCGCGAGGAGATCCTGCTCGCCGCCGCCGCCGCCTATGCTTCGCCAGCCGTACCGCCCCCCGCGGCGGTGGTGTTGACCGGCGGCTTTGAACCGCGACGCAAAGTGATGCAACTGGTCCACAGCCTGACCAGCGGCCGGTTGCCGATCATCCAGGTGGACGAGCTTACCTACAAGACCGCCCTGCAGGTCGACCGCATCGGCCCGAGCCTCGAGGAGCACCAAGAGGACAAGATGCTCGCCATCCGTCACGCCATGGAGGAGTACGTCGATCTCGACCGGTTGTTCGGCGAACGCATCACCCTGAGCAAGCGGGTGGTGACCCCCAAGCGGTTTCTACGGCGGCTGCGGGACAAGGCCCGGGCGGACAAGAAGACCATCGTGCTACCGGAGGCCAACGTCGATCGCATCCTCAAGGCCGCCGAGGCGCTACGGCGCCAGGACATCGTCGACATCGTCTTGCTCGGCGACGAAGCCCAGGTCCGCAAGTTCGCCAAGCAAATCGGCGTGCACCTCGATGATGGCGTGCAGATCGTCAACCCGCTCACCGACGGTGCGGTCGACGACTACGTCCAGACCCTCGTCGAGCTGCGCAAGCACAAGGGCTTGCACGAGGCGGCGGCCCGGGACCTGATGCGCGACCGCACCTATTTCGCCACCATGATGGTCTACAAGGGCCGCGCCCACGGCATGGTCTCCGGCGCGACCACCACCACCCAGGCGACCTTGCGGCCGGCCTTCGAGTTTATTCGCACCCGCGAGGGCTTCAAGAACGTATCGAGCGTCTTCTTCATGTGCCTTCCGGACAAGGTGTTGGTCTATGGCGACTGCGCCGTGATCCCGAACCCGACCGTCGAGCAGCTCGCCGAGATCGCCCTGGCCAGCGCCAACACCGCGGCCGCCTTTGGCATCGAGCCACGGGTCGCCATGCTCTCCTATTCGACCGGTAGCTCCGGCGGCGGGGAGGACGTCGATCTGGTGCGCGCCGCCACCGCCTTGGTCAAGGAGGGCAACCCAGAGCTCATGGTGGAGGGCCCGATTCAATACGACGCGGCCGTCGACGCCAAGGTCGCCAAGACCAAGCTGCCGGACAGCAAGGTGGCTGGTCAGGCGAGCGTTTTCATCTTCCCGGATCTCAACACCGGCAACAACACCTACAAGGCGGTGCAACGCTCCGCCGGCGCCATCGCCATCGGCCCGGTGTTGCAGGGACTCAGAAAGCCGGTCAACGATCTCAGCCGCGGCGCCACCATCACCGACATCGTCAACACCGTGGTGGTGACCGCCATCCAAGCCCAAGACCTTTGACCCGACGCCATGGGAGGTGAGCCGTGAAGATATTGGTCCTGAACTGTGGCAGCTCGTCGATCAAGTACCAGCTCTTCGGCATGCCCGGCGCCGAGGTTTTGGCAAAGGGGCTGGTCCAACGCATCGGCGAGACAGACGCGAAGATCGAGCAGCACGCCTCCGGTAAGGACGTCGTCCACACCGAGGCGATCTTGGACCACGGCGCTGGCTTGCGCCGTGCCATGCAGCTGCTCACCGAGGAGCCATCGGTGCCCCTCACGGAGATCGGCGAGATCGGTGCCGTCGGGCACCGCGTCGTCCACGGCGGCGAGCATTTCACGGAGACGGCGCGCATCGACGCCGAGGTAATCGAGGCGATCGAGGCCCACGTCGAGCTCGCGCCCCTGCACAACCCGCCGAATCTTCAAGGCATCCACGTGGCGATGGAGCTGTTGCCGGACGTGCCGCAGGTGGCGGTGTTCGATACGGCATTCCACCAGACCATGCCGCCCCGCGCCTTCATGTACGCCATCCCCCAGGAGCTCTACCGCGACAAGCGCATCCGGCGGTACGGCTTTCATGGGACGTCCCACCGCTACGTGGCGGCGCGGGCCGCGGAGATGTTGGGCAAGCCGTTGGCCGAGGTCAACCTGATCAGCTGCCATCTAGGCAACGGCTCATCGGTGGCGGCCATCGCGGGCGGTCGTTCCATCGATACCTCCATGGGGCTGACACCGCTGGAGGGCCTGGTGATGGGCACCCGTTGCGGCGATATCGATCCGGCGATCATCTTTCGCCTCGAGCGGGCCGGTGGACTCGATACGGACGCCATCGATCGCCTGCTCAACAAACAGAGCGGCCTGCTCGGCCTGTCCGGCACCAGCAATGACGTGCGCGAGCTGCTCGCCGCCCGCGAGGCCGGCGACGCCGACGCGGGTCTGGCCCTGGAGATCTTCTGCTACCGACTCAAGAAGTACATCGGCGCCTACCTCGCGGTCCTCGGTCGCCTCGATGCCCTGATCTTCACCGCCGGCATCGGGGAGAACGCCCCGGCGTTGCGGGCCGAGGTCTGTGCGGGCCTCGAGCACATAGGCCTGGCCGTGGACGGGGAGAAGAACGCATCGGCGATCGGTGAGGAGCTCGACGTCACCGCCGCCGGGATGACCGCGCGAGTGTTGGTGGTGCCGACCAACGAGGAGCGGATGATCGCCCTCGATACGTTTGCGCTGGCGGGGGGCTAGAGGTTGTCTCTCACCTGCGGCGCTCGTTGTGCTGGAGCCCGAGACCCAGAAGAAACCGGATGATGCTCAGCCCGAGAGATGAGAAGTACTACCCGGGCCCCCGGCCGTTGCCAGCCCCCATGCCGTAGACGCTCGGCCGCCCAGGGGATTCAGGCGGCGGCCAGGGTGCGTTTGCTCAAGGGGGCGAGCTGCTCGGTGCCGAAGCGTTGGAGGCGGCTGTCGATTAGGGCGACGAGCTCTTCCTCGGAGCGGGGGTTCGCGGGGTCGAGTTGAACCACCCGTCGCGCCAGGCTGCGATGGCGTTTGAACATGAGCAGCCAGAAGATCACGAAGTAATCGATCTCCTCGAACACCAGGCTATCCTGCGCGATCAGCTCCTCGCGCTTGGCCAGGAAGTCCTCCGGCATTTCGAGCCAGTGGCGGCTCGGTTTGAGGTGGTGACCGAGGTGGTAGCCGTCGTTGAAGCACTTGTGGTTGTAAGGGCTGTTGATGAAGGTGGTGACCGTCCGGTAGTCGTTGGTCGGGTCGTCGGGGTCGACAAAGGCGTGCTGTGCCCAGTTGCCGGACATCAGCATGAAGCGGGTGAACAGCAAGGGGAACACGAAGACCAGCAGCCCAGCCTGCCAGTTGACGTAGAGCGCCGCCGCGGTGACTGCGAAATGAAACAACTCACCGACCGCGAAGCGCCGCAACATGCGCGCGCGGCCAGCCCTCACGAAATAGGCGACGATCGACGGGTAGCCGAAAAGGAAACGGAAGTAGTATTTCGCAAAGTCGATCCAACTGTCGCGCCGGTACCGCATGGTGCTGCTGAGATCATCCGGCAGGTTGGCCTCGGCGTGGTGCATGCCCAGGTGATGGACGTAGTAGGTCTCCGGCGACAGGCCGAACCAGATGCCGACCCCCCACGGGATGTGCTTGTTGAACAGCTTGCTGCCGTAGAGTGGCCGGTGGCTCGTGTTGTGGAGCATCAGGATGACCGGGCCTAGGTAGAAGAAGTAAGGGATCAGATAGGCAGGGGCGATCCACCAGCGAAACAGGCCCGGAATGAAAACCACTGCGACGATGGGGGCCATCAAGAGGGTCAGGTAGAGGCTGAGCCGCACGAAGGGCAGGTCGCGTCGGTCCCGCACCAGTCCTCCGACCAGCCGCTCGAACAGGGTGGGGCGGGCCTCCGGGTCAAAGACCGGGTCGCTGACGCTCAGGGTCGTCTCCGTTTTCATGGGCGCTCTCCCTTGCCTCCTCCTCCCCAGGCTCGCGGTGAGCAAAAGGTCGGGGGAAGATAAGGTCGGTTACCGGGATGCGCCAGGGCGGGGAGGGTACCGAGCACGTGAGCCCACTCCCAGGGCCCTCCTCAACCCTGTCAGGTGTTCAATCGACCCGCTTGTCCCAAAGCGCCAACTCAAAGGCCATGCCGGCGTGGTCAGCCAGGATCTCCAGGGCATCGGTCTGGACCGCCTCGGCCTCGCGGTCGCCGAAATCGCCATAGATGAGCGCCGCGGTGCGTTCGCGGGTCTTGAGGGGCAGCAAGACGATATCCGGGCTCGCAGGCGCGCCGATGCCCTTGTAGAGGTGATCTTGGAGCAGCGGGTCCTCCCCGGAACCGTGGTAAAATTCGCCCCGGCGAATCGTGTCGGCCAGGATCGAGCCATTGCCGAACGGGATCTTGAGCTTGGTGATGATGCGCGACAGGGTCTCGTCGGTATCCTTGACGCCGAATGCACCGAGGCCGAGCAGGTCGTGGCTGCGCACCAGAAAGAGCACGCAGCGATCCACGAAGTCTGCCACGTAGCGTAGGACCACCAGGGAGATGTCTGACGGCCCGTTTGGGTTGCGGATCTCCTGCACGCGTTGACGGAGATCCGCCATGCGCCGTTGAGACTCAACGACTCGCTCCTCGAGCGCCGAGTGGCGCGCGAAGGTGGCCTGAAGGCAGCCGGTGACCGCGGCGAACAGTTGCTTCATCTCCTGTACGTAGGCGCTCCGGTCGCCGTTGCTCATCGGGCGGGGAAGCACCGAGGTAGCGCCGAGGCCAAAGGCCTCGGTGAACTGACCGAGGTTCGGACCCGAGAGCACCGTCATCGGAATCTCGGGAAAGGCCTCCCTGACCTGGCGGATCAGCGCCACGGATCGCCGCGCCCACCGGGGATCGCCATCGCCGGCCGCCACGTCTACGACAACCGCAGCGAGGCGGTCATCAGCCCGCCAGGCGGCGAGGCGTTGCGTGACGTCACGCTCCACGTCGGTCGCGATGAGATCGATCCCCTGCTCGACGCAGGCGGCGCGCGCCGAGAGCTTGAGGAACCCGTCGTTGCAGAACATCACCGCCCGTCTCCGCATGCCCGGGCCGCCCGGGTTCTCGAGCCGGTCACCGATGAGCGATGCCAAGTCGCCCTCCTCGTCTCCCCCGGCCCCGGGTCCTTCGACCTGCTCGTCGTCGCTCGCCGGTCCCGGGGCGGTCGGCTCGTCGGATGGCGTCGGACCGGCCAGCGGGCTCGCCTCCCCGCTCGTTTCTGGTGCCACGGACGGCGCATCGCTCTCGTCGCCGGTGACCTCGCCAGCGTCGCGCGGTTGCTCACCGACCTCGCGGTTGCGCTCGTCGAGGATGCGCATGGCCTCCATCAAGGCGCCTTGGGTGTCGATATTGACGTCCCCAGCCACGACCCCTGGCAAGTGCTGGAAACCGTCCCCGGATTGTACGTCGACCATCTCAAAGGTGAACGTCCCTACCTCCCAGGCCACCGCCTCGACAACGGTGGCCTCGACCAGCTTCTTCAACGCCTGCCAGCCGACCTGCTCTTCGATGTGTCCGAGCTCGCTCAAGGTTTGGATGAATGGTTTTTTTGCGTCGCCGGCTGCCTGTTGAGCCGCCACCGCCTCCTCAATCGCCGTCTGGGTGAGCGCCCCCATCCCGACCAGGATGTGGCCGACGTTCTTCCCGGGGCTCGGGTGTTGACAGCCGACGATCATACCGTCCTTGATCGCGATGCGTGCCTCGCCCTGCGGCCCGGCTACCTTCAAGACGCCGGTCTTTTTCGAGACGTGCAGAAGCTGCAGCACATCGACGGCTGACAGATCTTCGAGTGAACCCTCAAACGCCACGCCTCACTCCTTGGTTGCGCACCTGAACGCGCCTAGCCGTCATCGTCCCCGTTGGTGCGCAGGAGCTCGATGAAACCCTCCAGCGTGCTCCGCTTGCGCTCGGACAGGCCGTAGAGCTTCGAAACATAGAGCGCGGTTGCAGCGTGGCCGCCGAGCAGCTCGAACAACTCGAAGTCCACCGCCGCAAAACCGTCCTTTTGGAGCAACAGGCGGTAGATGCCGATAACCCCGAGCACCTGATCGCCGACCTTGAGGGGGATGCAGGCGATCGGTTCGTCGGAGTTGTGCAGCTCGGTTTCCGGCGGAGCACAATACAGCTCACCGCTCTGTCCCACCTCACCCAGCCGGCCCTCGCCGAGCGGGATCGACTCCGCCGCGGTCTCCTCCATCCCCTCATGGGCGATCAATACCAGACGCTGCTCGCGTTCGTCCATGACGTAGACGCCGAACATCTCAGAACCGATCATATTGATTACGATCTCCTTGATGATCGCGACGACCTCAACGTAGGCCAACGTTGAGTGGAGTCGGTAGCTGGCCACGTAGAGATTGACCAGGTCCGAATTCTGGCGTTCCACCTGGACATAACGATCTGCGAACTCCCGATTCTCCTCCTCCACCGAGTTGAAGTGACCCCGTAGCTCCTCGTTGTCGTCGCGTAGGGCGGCCACCTCCTCCTCGAGGAGCTTCACCTTGTTCTGTAAATGAGGCACGTCCACCCGGACATACTGACTCTCGATGTCGCGCTTTTCGGTTCTGATGCTCGCCACGAGCAGCCGAAGCTTCTCGTTCTCGGCGAGCAGGTCCTCGGTGAAACGCCGGGTTTCTTCGAAGAGCTCGTGTACCTTGCCGGCCGTAGGGCTCGCTTGATTGTTTGTCATGTCATCCTCCGAATCCCGTTCACCAGATCACCATCGGCTCCACGTCGGAGCCCTCGAGGGCGACCGCGGCGGTCGCCATTTCGTCGATCAGGGTCGACCAGCCTTCGGCGTCCTCCGCCAAGCGGCTCTTTGAGTAGAGATGCGAGGCGCAGACCGCCGCCGCGGCGCGCTCGCCGAGCAACTCGAAGAGCTCGTGGTCGATGCCTTCGAAGCCGTTCTTTTGGCTGAGCAGCTCCCGGATGAGAATCGCCCCCAGGACGTGATCTCCGAGCTGCAATGGAATGCAGGCGATCAATGGCTCGCCATCGACCTCCAGCGCCGGGGGCTCCATGATCTGGACCGCTCCAGTTTCCATCGCCGTGGCTACCGATCCTGCCAAGGCCACCTCGCCCCCGGCGGTAGCCCGGGTGCCGACGCTCGCCAGCACAACCAGCCGCAGACGCTGGCGGTCATACATGCAGATTTCAAAGGACTCCGAGCCGACCAGGTTGACCACCAGCTCCTGAACGACCTGGAGCACCTCCCGGAACATCAGGGTCGAGTGGAGGCGTTGGGCTGCCACGTAGAGGTTCAGCAGGCTGTTGTTCTGTCGCTCGACGTGCAGGTAGCGCTCCGAGAAGTCCCAGTTCTCCTGCTCGATGGTGCCGTATTGTTTCTTGATCTCGGTCAGCTCCTCCCGCAACAGACGATTTTCGTCCTCCATTAGTCCGACCCGTTCCTTGAGCCTCGGCATCTCCTCATCTTGGGTGGTGCGTAGCTCCGCGATGGCGCTGCGTTGGCCGGCGACCACCGCCCGCAGCCTAGCGTTCTCCTGCATCACCTCTTCGGTGAAGCGTTTGCCCTCGGCGAACATCTCGGTGATTCTGACAGGTGCGACGTTGTTCTTGTCAGCCATCCTGGTCTCCTTCATTGGTCATGCTGGTCTCCTGGTCGAGATTTTCTGGGACTCGAGGGTGCCTTCGATGGCGCGCCTCACGGATCTGCCGATCTGCGACAATGGCGCCACGAGGCTGGCGGAGCCCTCCTCGATGGCTGCCTTGGGCATGCCGAACACGACGCAGGATTCGGCATTTTGCGCGATGGTCACTGCCCGTCGTCGGTGGAGCTGGCGCATGCCCATGGCACCGTCCCGCCCCATCCCGGTGAGCAGCACGCCCACCGCCTTGGCTCCATAGATTTCAGCCACCGACTCGAACAGGACATCCACCGATGGGCGGTGGCCGCTCACCTCAGGCGCGGTGCTGAGCTCGACAAAGGCACCGAGCTCCTCACGTCTGACGATCAGGTGGCTGTGGCCAGGCGCCAGCAGAGCGCGCCCCGGCTTGATCAGATCCCTGTTCGACGCTTCCTTGACCTCCAGGGCGCAAAGCTCGTTGAGGCGGGCCGCAAAGGAGGCGGTGAACCCAGCCGGCATGTGCTGCACGACAACCAACCCGGCCGGGAAATCCGCGGGCAGGGAGGTCAGTACCCGGCGGATCGCATCGGTGCCCCCCGTCGACGCTCCGATGGCTACGATCTCGACCTCGCCGCTGGTCTTTCGATCCGGCCGGCTGCCGCCGGCGGTGATCGGTTTCGACGGGCGCCGAGCAGCTCGCCGCTGCCATTTCTTTTTGAGTTGGGAGACCGCCTTGATCTTGCCCTTGAGCTCCTCGCCGATCGCGGCGATGTGGCGCGCGAGCTTGCCGGTCGGCTTCGAGACGAAGTCGACGGCGCCGAGCTCGAGGGCCCGGATGGTCTTGGAGGCGCCCTCTTGCGTGTGTGCGCTGACCATGATCACCGGCCGCGGGCTCTCGGCCATGATCTGTTCGAGGGTCGTGAGGCCATCTTGGTAAGGCATCTCAACGTCCAACGTGACGACGTCCGGGTCGAGCTTGTGGATCTTGCGCATCGCGAGGGCACCGCTCGGCGCGGTGGTCACGTCGCCAAAGGCGGCGTCGGCTGCCAACATCTGGGACAGCACCTGTCGGACCACCGGCGAGTCATCCACCACCAGAACCGATGTTCGATCCGGTCCCATCACTCGAACCCCTGCGCCCTTTCCAGCATCCTCACCTGGATTTCGAAATCCTCGAAATCGACCATGATTCGGCGGCCACGGTTTCCTCCAGTGTCCTCCCAAACCACCGAGATCCCGGCATCGGCGAGGGCCCTCTTGGTTGCCGACGTATTGTCACGACCGATGGCCAGCAGACCGCCGGCCTCTTGTGCCGCGAGGACGCTGGCCCCGCCCACGATCTTCGCCTCGAGATTGTTGGTGGCTGCCCCGGCTCCCGCCAGAGCCTCGCGCAACATCGGCACCGCGGTATCGGCATACTTGGCCCGCCCGCCGTTGCGCCCCTGTCGGTGGGGCAGCATGACGTGGGCGAGCCCACCGATGCCGGTGGTGCGATCGAAGAGCGCGATGCCCACGCAGGATCCGAGTACCGCCACTAGGTTGTTCGGCGGTCTGGCGATCTCCATGCAGCCCATGTTGACGACCACATCGTTGGCCGGCTGCGGCCTTCGGGGCCGCGGGGTGTCGCGTGTTCCGACCGCTACCGAGTGGCGACGCCCTTTCGACATCCGCTCGATCTCGAGCGACTGCGCTGGCAGAGTGAGCTGTACCCGGCGAGCGATGTCACCACCCGTATGGTTGTGCTCCACGGCGAAACGCTTACCGTTCAGGGCCGTCTCGATCTCTCGAACGAACTCGTCGACTTTGATCTGTCGTTGGGAGTGAGGGTAGACGCGCAAGATATCAGCCCCGCCTACGATCTCGACGCGCGCCCCACGCGAACGCCCGCCGACCTCCTCAAAGGCCCTCAGGCAATTCGCGATACGGGAATCCACGGATCCCCCGCCGGCGCGTAGCGCCAGATGCATGGTCGGGATGTGGGTCATGGCCGCGGCCCGGCCGTCAGCGTCGATCACGGCGACCAGGTAGCCGGGACCCACGATGGCGCGTAGCCTGCCCGGTGCACGCGTCGCCCGGCTCATGCCGAGACCGACGTGCTGTACCGGCGTGGTCATTCCCTGGTGCCTCCGTCGGCGGCCTCGACGATCGCCTGTTCACAAAGACTCACCACGTCTAGGACCAGCACAACCGTGCCGTCACCCGCGATCGACGCGCCGGCCATGCCGCGCGTGCCCGACAGACGCGAGCCCATGGCCTTGATCACGATGTCGTGGCGTTCCAGGATCCGGTCGACCGCCAGACCGATTTGGCGCTCACCGCACCGGATGACGACGATCTGAAGGCTCCCACCTTCAGCCTCGACGCCGGGCATCTCCACCAGATCGCGTAGGTGTACCAGGGAGAGCGCCTCGCCGCGAAGGTCGATGATCTCGTGCCCCTCGACGAAGGCGATTGCGTCTGTGTCGGCCCGCAGGATCTCTCGCACGTGGTCCAGGGGCAGCGCGTAAACCTCGTCGCCAACCCCGACCATCAGGGCCTTGACGATGGCGGTGGTCAGCGGCAGGTCGATGCGCGCCGTGGCGCCCTCTCTGAGCTCGGAGGTCATCGTCAAACGGCCGCCGAGCAGCTCGATCCGCCGCTTGGCCGCGTCGAGCCCGACACCGCGACCGGACATCTCGCTGAGCTCCCTGCGGGTAGAGAAACCAGGCCGGAACAGCAGGTCGACGGTCGCCGCGTCGTCGAGCTGCGTGGCCTCGTCGGCACTGAGCAGGCCCCGCTCGACCGCCCGCTGCCGAACTCGCTCGCGGTCGATCCCTGCGCCATCGTCCTTCACCGTCACCACCAGCCGATTGCCCTCGTGGGAGGCGCTCAGCCTGATGGTACCGTGACGGGGCTTGCCGTGCTGCTCGCGGATATCACCCGGCTCGATGCCATGATCCAGAGCATTGCGAACCAGATGGACCAGCGGCTCGGAGAGCTCGTCGATGGTGCGTTTGTCGACCTCGGTGTCTTCGCCGTCGATCTCGAGCCGAATCTCCTTGTCGCTGGTCTTCGACAGCTCCAGGACCAAGGGCTCGAAGCGCGTGAAGATCGTCCCGACCGGCACCAGGCGCGCCTTGATGATCTTCGCCTGGATCTCCTCCCCGATCCGCCCGACTCGCTCTGTGGTCGCCACCAGGTTGAGGATCTGCTCCTTGAAACCGTACTGCGCCCGCGCCCGTCGGGCCTGGTCCACAAAGGTGCTGCGCGTGATCACCAGCTCGCCCACCAAGTTGAGGAGCCGGTCGAGACGCGCTAGGTCGACGCGTACCACGCCAAAGTCGGAGTTAGCCACGGGCGGCCTCACGTTTTGATATTCGTTGATAGACCAACGAGCGGTTGATGCGGTGGTGGTGGAAAATCCGAGGGAGACCATGGAAGCTCTCGGCCGAGCCGAGCAGGAGAGAGCCGCCCTCCAGCAGAGAATCGCGGAAGACCTCGGCGAGGCGCACGCGGGTTGGCCTCCCCAGGTACATGATCGCGTTGCGGCAGAAGATGATGTCCACACGGGGGCGCAACGGCTCGACCTCCGCGAGGTTGTGTTGCCGGAAACTGACTCGCTCGCGCAGGACCGACCGCACCTGCAGCCGGTTGTCCTGGGTGTCGAAATATTTGAGCAGATATTTGCTGGGTACCTCACGTTTGAGCTCGAGTGGGTACGCGCCGGAGTTGGCCACTTTGAGGACCTCGGCGTCGATGTCGGAGCCGATGATGGTGAATCTCCACCCCGGGTGATGGCTCAAGAACTCGTGCAGGATGATCGCCAGGGTGTAGACCTCTTGCCCAGTGGAGCAGGCGGCGCTCCAAACACGCAGATGTTTGCCGCAAGCTCGGGCGGCCAGCAGCCTCGGCAGGAGGTCCTGCTGGAGAACCTCGAAATGATGAGGCTCGCGGAAGAAGTGGGTCTCGTTGGTGGTCACCGCGGACCAAAATTGTCCGAGCTCTCGCTGTTGCCCCTCGGTCGATTTTAGGAAGCGGTAGTAGCTGCGGAAGGACCCCATACCGAGCGCCCGCACGCGCTTGCCGAGCCGGTTTTGCAACAACAGGCGCTTGGTGTCCGCGACGCGGATACCGGCGCATTCGCCGATATACCGGCGGAAGAGGTTGAAGTCCTCTTCACTGAGCCGGAGGCCAACGGGGGCGGCCGGTTCAGTGGGTGTCTGGGCGCTCAGGGTTGCCACGATCATCCTCGTTGAGGTTTTTCTCGAGGTTGAGGAACACCAGGAAGCGATTCGCGGTTCGCACCACCCACTCGAGGTACTCGGCCGCCACCCCCGCCACCAGGGGGGGCGGTGGCTGCATGTCGGAGTTGGCGAAGCGGGCGACCTTGCTCACCCCTTCGGCGATCAGGCCGACCGTCTCGTCCTCCGATTCGACCACCACGATACGAGCGTTGGCGCCCAGCCCGGTCTCCCCGATACCAAAACGCCGTGCGATGTCGATGACCGGAATGACGTTGCCGTGCAGGTTGATCACCCCTTTGATGTAGTCCGGTGCCTTTGGCACACGGGTGATGTGCGGCAGGGTGATGATCTCCTGGACTGCCGCGAGTCGCAGCCCGTACTCCTCGGCGCCCACTTTGAAGCCGATCGCCGGGAATTCCCGGTCGTCGCCCGTTCTCGACTCTTCATTGTTCATGCCGTTGTCCTCATCTCGGGCCTCTCACCCCGCCGCGAGCCGGCCCTGCGTGCTTTCTCAATGGCGTCTCGCACCAAGGCGTCGGCGTTCAGAATCAGAGCGATCTGCTCGTCCCCGAGAATGGCCGAGCCGCTGAGTGTGCGCAGGTGAGCAAACCGGGAGCTCAGGGGCTTGATCACCACCTCGCGAATGCCCAGCAGGTGGTCGACGGTGACCCCGACCCGGTTCTCTCCGTCGCTCAATACCAGCACGTGCCCGTCGCGGGGACCGGCGACATCCGGCACGTCGAAGAACTCGCGCAGGAAGATCAGGGATAGCGCCTCCCCACGCAGATCGACGACCCGGCAGCCCTTGATGAATGCCAATGTCTCGGTTTTTAGGCTCAGGGTCTCGCGGACAGCTTCGATCGGGAAGGCATAGATCTCATCGCCGACGCTGCTCATCATCACCTTGATGATGGCCAGGGTCAGCGGCAGTGAGATGGCGTAGCAGATCTCGCCGCTGCCGAGGGTGCGCTCCTCGAGTTGGCCGTCCACCGCTTCGATGGCGTCATGCAGGGCAGCCAAGGACTCGGGGGTCGCGGTGGCGTAAGGCGGGGTGGTCACCTGCAGCACGACGCGGTTCCACCGTCGATCCGCTTCGATCCGAAGGCCCGCGGGGGAGGCGTCGTCATCGCGTAGCTGCGCCCGCGTCAGCTCTCCGCAGAACTCAGCCAAGGGATCGGTGAGGTTGTCGACCAGGTTTTTATCGAGCTCGGTCTGCTCCCCTACCGTGGTCAGCGGGATCGTCACGCCGGCCTCTCGCGCCACCCTGCGCACCGAACGCTTGACCGTGCGCAGCGCCCGCGCCACCGGCACCATGCGCGCCCGCATGATGGCATCCTGTAACTCTGAGGTGAGCTGCCCGAGCTGGCTCGCCGACTCGATCGTTTCGGCGGCGAGCTCGGTGGCGGCGAGCTCCTCTGACAGCCCGCGGGCCACTAGGTGGAATCGGTCCCGGCTGATCATCAGCTCGCCAACTAGCCGCAGCAGGTCGTCGAGCTCCTGCAAATCAACCCGCACCGTGCGCTCCTCGACCCACGGCGCCAACGCTTGCTGGTCCTCTCCGGGCGGTTGGCTTGGCTGGTCACCCGCGAAGGCCTCGATCCTGGCCGTGACACCGATCGCCGACGTGATTTGCTCGGCGAGATCCTTGGCGTCGTGGCTGCTCCCCATTAGCACCGTGATCTCGCCGGCGCTCTCGAGGGCATCTGGCTCGGATACTTTGGGCTGCGTGGCGATGACGACGCCGAACTCGCGCAAGCTGCGGGCCAGCCCATTGAACCAGGCGCTAGGCTCCGTGCCCCCGAGCTGAACCGGCACCCGCAGGAGAAAGAGCGCTTTGCCCTGTTCCCGAAGCACCTTGATGCGCACCTGGTCATACTCGCCGAGGGCGATCTCACTCTTGGGGGCAGCGGGGGTTTTTGCGGGTCGGGCCGCGGCTTGGGCCAACCAGCCTTCGATCGTCTGACCGATCTCGTTCGTAGCCCGTGGCTCCTCACCACTGGCGGCGATCTCTCCTAGGCTGTCGGTGATCTGCGTCAACGCCCGAGACACGAGGTCGAACATCTCCGGCGTGGCCGGCAGGTGGCCATCGCGTAGGCTCTGCAGCACGGTCTCTATGGTGTGGGCTAGCTCCGAGGTGGCCTCGAGACCGGTGACCCCGGCGCTGCCCTTGAGCGTGTGCGCGGCGGCCATGAACTGACGCAGGAGCTCCGCCCCGGTCGGGGCCTCTTCGATCTCGAGCAGCAAGCCCTCGAGAACGTCGAGGCGCTCGGCTGCTTCCAACACAAAGACGCGCAATAGGGCCCGTCGATCGTCGCTCAGCTCCGCGCTCATCGCCGTGTCTCCTCGTGCCTCGACCTAGGTGCCGACCCGAAAAGCGGAGGCGGCCTCTTGCAGCGCCTGGGACTGCGCCACCAGCTCCTCGGTGGCGCTCGATGATTCCTCGGCCTGGGTGCTGGCCTGTTCCGCCACGGAGGCGTTCTGTTGGGAAATATCGCCTAGGATCTGGGCGGCCTTGACGAGCTCGTTGGCGCTGGCGTTCTGTTGTTCCGTGGCCGTGCTGATCTGCGCGGTCATGATCGTCAGACCCTCGATGTTCTTTGACACCTGCAAACCCTGGGTCGCCTGTTGCTCGGTCGCGCTACTGATCGACTCGATCAGGGAGCTGACTTTGTCGACGCTCTCGGTGATCCGCACCATCGCTGCGCCGGCCTGGTCTGATATCTCGGTGCCCAGCTCGACGGTCTTGGTGGTCTCATTGATGACGTTGGTGATCTCCTTGGCCGCCTCCTGAGATCGCTCGGCCAGTTTGGTGACACCCTCGGCGACCACCGCAAACCCTCGGCCGTGCTCACCGGCGCGGGCTGCCTCGATGGCGGCGTTGAGCGCCAGAAGGTTGATCTGCTCCGAGATGTCGGTGATCACGCCGATGATCTCGCCGATGCGTTCGGAGCGCTCGCCGATTTGGCCCATCGAATGGATGGTCTGCTTGATGGCTTCCCCCCCTTCTCGTGCCTCATGCGACGCCTGGATGGCAGACTCTGCGACCTGCCGGGCCGAGCTCGCCATGGACTGCAGGGCTGCGGCGGATCCCTCAACAACGGCGCTCACCTCCTGCATGGCTGCGCTCTGGGCCTGGGTGCTGCTCGATACCTGTTGGACCGAGGCGCTCACCTGCTGGATCGAGGCGGAGGTCTGCTCGACGGTCGCCGCCTGTTTCTCGGCCCCCTGGGCGATTTGCTGAGCCCCCTGGGCGGTGGCGGCGGACCCACTGGAGATCTCCTCGCTGGCCGCGGCCACCTGCTCGGCGCCCTCCTGGACCCTGCTGACCAGCTCTCGCAGGTTGTGTGTCATGCTGACAAAGGCGGTACCGAGCACGTCCTTATCGGAGCGCGCCTCCATCGCTACGGTCAGATCACCATCGGCGATGCGTTGGGAGGCGGTCGCCATGTCGCGGAAGTAGTCGATCAGGCTGTTGAAGGCCCCCGCCAGGGTGCCGATTTCGTCCTGGGCATCGAGTTGAATCCTGTCCGGCATCTCGCCGTCGGCGATCTTTTGGGAGACGGCGACCAGTACGGTGATGCCGCGCGTGATGCCGCGGCTGATCAACACCCCGAGGGTGACGGCGCCGATAAAGGCGAGGAAGGTCAGCAGGATGAGGCTGACGACGGAGAGCCGCTGGATCGAGGCAGCCGAGGTGACCGCCTCCTGGACCTCGGAATGGGCTGCCTCCTCCATACGCGTCATGAACTCCATGGCCTTTGTGGAGGCGTCGTCGAGCTCATTCATGTGCTCGCGGGCTTCATTCTGGTTCTCGATCATCTCGTCCTTGAGGTCGAACATCTTGTTCTGCCCGGCGGCGAAGGCGACGAAGTCCTCGTGCTCCTCGATCACGTTGCGAGGCAACAGCGGAGCGAATTCCTGGAAACGCTCGTTGAGGCGCAGGAACTCCTCGCGCAGCTTGGCCTTCTGGGACAGGTCGAGCGCCACGTACTCCTCGACGATTGCTTTTTGC
>JAUUZB010000719.1 GCA_030590185.1 Deltaproteobacteria bacterium | reverse complement strand
GGTGACCCGCTGGTCCGTGCCCGCCTCGAGGCGGTCGCGGGCGGTGGCGGCGCGAAGGGCTGCGAGCCCCTCGAGGGCATCGAGGGTTTGGGGGCCCACGATGCCGTCGACCTGCAGACCATTGGCGCGCTGGAAGGAGCGAACCGCACCCGTGGTGTTGGGGCCGAACTTGGCGTCGACCACAACGTCGACCCCCGCGTCGGCGATGAGCTGCTGCACCGCGCGAACCGCCGGCCCGGCCTGGCCGTCCCGGATCAGGCGGTTGCCGTTGCGCACCGTGTCGAGGCTCGGCGATCCGGTGTAGGCGCGGATCTGAACCTCGTTGCCAGCCTGGTTGGCGAGATTGGCGGAGGTGATGGAGTTGGTCATGATGCTCTCCTGGGACGCAACGATCCGATTGTCTACCTCGAGTATCGTCGCCCGTCCCGAGATGTTGCGTCATTTCATGCGTCTCCCCTGCGAGCGGTTACCTGTGTGGTTTGATTGCTAACTTGTGATGTGTCAAACAAGGGGCGGTTGGTCTTTGCCGGGGGCGGGTCAGAGCAGCTGGAGAAGTGGATGTCCGAATCGGAGCTCCGTGTGGACGGCCGCGAGGAGCGCGGCGATCGAACGGCCCGAGCCCTGGTTTCGGCGGGCCGGGCTGCCTTTGCCGCCCGAGGGTTTGCCGGGGCCTCGGTGCGCGACATCGCCCGAGCCGCCGACGCGAACCCGGCGTTGATCCGCTATCACTTCGGCTCTAAGGAAGGCCTCTACCAGCGGGTGGTGCGCGATGCCCTCGAGGCGATGCGCGAACGCCTGGTGGGCGCCTTTGAGATCGGCGGTACCCTGCGGGAGAAGCTCGACCGGGTGATCGACGTCGAGCTCGACTACCTCGCCCAGGACCGAGACTTCCCGCGCCTGATCCAGCGCGCCCTGATGGACTCCGAGGAGCAGGCCGAGACCATCAACCGGGAGTACATCAAGCCAACCCTCGACTCGGTTCGCCTGATGCTCGCCTCCGGCTTTGAGACGCCCATCGGCGGCGTCAACGACATGTTCATTACCATGTTCGCCGCGGTGATGGGCCCGTTCATCTATGCTCCGATGCTGGGTGAGGCCTTTGGGGAGGATCTGCTGGCCCCGGATGCCATCGAGCGGCGCAAGACCCACCTCAAGAACTTCTTGGCCGCGGCCATTGAGGTGATGACCCCAAAATAGTGCCAGCGCCACCCCTTGCCGGCCAGGCCGCCGGCTGATATGGCGCGCGGCTCGCACGAACGAAGGACGGGACCATGGACCTCGAAGCTCAAGCCACCAAGATGAAGACCCTCTACGACAAGGCCCGCGCCGCCCGCAAGGAAGGCAAGCGCGACGTCGCGCTCACGTTCCGGTCCGGCGCCCGCCGGGTTCAGCGCGAGATCAAGGCGGAGCTGATCAGCACCGGCAAGTTCGTGAGCAAGAAGAAGAAGGAAGACTGAGCCCCGCCCTTCCTACGCCGCCAAAACTTTGACGGCGATCCCGTCTGACCGCATGATGCCCCTGACCCACCGTCAGGAGAGCTCATGACGCACGCAGACAGAGCAACCGGAATCGACGATCGCTGCATCAGCCACCCGGCGAGCCGCCGTGCCGTCGTGTTCGGCGCTGGTGCGCTCGACCCGGGCGAGCCGGTCGAGGGTGGCCGCCTGACGCGCCTGGCCCTGGATGGCCTGCCCGGGGACTCGAGAGAGCTCCGAGGCGTCTGATCCACCGGGGCGGTACCGCGACCCCGACCGCAAGCCTTCACCAAGCCAATTGCCTCAGGGCAAACGGTGTGTTACGCCGGCTCCGCCAGGAGGAGATCCCCCCTGGTCGGCTCCGCGCCGCCACCGTTCGCCAGTGGGGTAGACGATGCGAATCCTCAAGAGTGGCCTGGTCCTGGTAATGCCCATGCTATGGCTAGGCTGTTTGCCTAGCGTAGAGATGGACGATCCCATCACCGTCAGCGAGGCGCCGATCGCTCGCTTCTTACCGGATCCGGTCGCGCCGTGCGACAGCGTGCTGCCGTTTCCGAGCGATATCTCCCGCAACGCGGAGACCGGGATCCTCGAGGGCTTGCCTTTCTGTCCCGCCGACAGCGCCGACACGATCGCGCTCAAGTGGGGTCTGCGCGAGCTCGATGGCTTCTCGATCAACACCGCCATCTACACGACCTTCTCCGACGCGATCGACGAGGAGACGGCGGCGGACAACGTCCTGATGTTCGATGAGGAGGGCGTCTCGATCCCGGTCATGACCGTCTGGTCCGCCGACGACCTGCGGCTCTATGTCTTCCCGACCGGCGGCGCGCTGGCGGAGGGGACCGAGTTCACGGTCGTGATCAAGGACGGCTTGCTGTCGGCGAGCGGTGACGCGTTCGTCAGCGACCAGGCCTTCATCCTTTTGAAGAGCACCGAACCGTTGATCGACGAGCTCGGCTCCAGCCAGTGGGCGCCCCTGGATGACGCCACCGCCTACGGCCTCGAGGCGCTGCGAACCGCCTGGGAAGGGCTGTTCTCCGACCTAGAGGATATGGATATCTCCCGCGACAACGTCCTGGTCGCCTGGAGCTTCACCACCCAGCGGGTCGTCACCGCCCTGGTCGACCTGCACGACACGGTAACCCGCGAGCCGGCGCAGTTCGTTCGGGACAACGTCATCGCGGCGAGCGCCCATCCGCTGCTGGCGGCCGCCGGTATTCCGGCCACGGCCCTGTGCGACATTCACACCGGCCGGGTCTTCATGAACAGCATGCTCTCCGACGAGGGCATGGTCAGCAGTCAGGTCCGCGAGGTGGTCGCTGACTACGTCCTGACCACACCGGCCAGTCCGACGACCGGCTGCGCCGAGCCATGGGGATTCGAAAAGATCGCCATCTACACCCACGGGTTGGGCCGCTGTAAGAACGACGTGTTGGCCGTGGCGAACAGCCTGGCGATGGCCGGGTTCGCGGTGCTGGCGGTGGACGGACCGCGGGCCGGGACGCGCAGCCTCAATGGCCTGGGCGACCAGGATCTGGACGGTTGTCAGGACCAACCCGAGACGCCGGAGCTGCTCGCCATCGGCGGCGCCAACCCGAACCCCTTCTCGGTGCGCGATCAGATTCGCCAGTGGTCCTTTGAGGTCTCCCAGATCGTGACCCAGGCCAAGTTGGCGCCGGGGCAGCTGGTCGGCGCGACCGGCACCACCACCAGCCTCTCCCAGGTCGCGGTTCTCGGCCACTCCTGGGGCGGCACTGCGGTGGTTCTCGCCGGCGCGCTCAACACCGACATCGACGTCTTGGCCGTCACCGCCACCAGCGGCGACCTGGCCGGTGCCTTTAGTCCGCTGCTCGAGGCTGGGATCGCCGAGGGCCTCGTGGCCATGGGGCTCGACCTCGGCCTGGAGGCGAATCAGGTGCTGTTGGCCAGCAGCCTCGCCACCGCGGTTGCCGGCTATCGCTGGGCCCTGGAGCCGGGCGACCCGCTCTACGTCACCGGCGCCTATCCGGCCGCGGCGGAGCTGCCGGTGCTGGTCCAGGTGATCTCCAACGCTGGCGCTGATGCGCCCCTGCATTTTACCGAGACCCAGGCGGCGCTGGCCGCGGCCTTTGGTCGCAACGATCCAGCCGTCAGCGCCTTCACCCTGGGCTGCGACGGAGCGAGCGGCCCGGAGGCGATCTGCGACGACACCACCGCGGTGGTCGGCTCGATGCTGGTCCCCTGTCACGATACGATGCCCGGCACCAACCCCTTCGCGGATCCCTATTTCGTGCTGGCCTACAACAAGCTGGTCGCCATGCAGACCC
>JAUUZB010000736.1 GCA_030590185.1 Deltaproteobacteria bacterium | reverse complement strand
GAATCGTCTCGTCCGATGGGGCGTCGGCGGCGCGCTCGACGCTGGCGGGCTTCCAGGCGAAGAGCGCCCGCATCCCCTTGATCCAACGGTCCGGGAGGATCTCCCGGTCGAGGTCGGAGTAGGAACGTTCCTGGGTGGGAAGCACCGCTAGGGTGGACTGCCCGTAGTAACGACCGGAGGTGTTGCGCAGGCCGCCGCCGGCCGGGTTCACGTGGCAAACGCCGCAGGACATGTTGCACTTGCGCTTGGACACCTCCGGGTTATGCCAGCCGTCCGGGTCCTGGTAGGTCGGACTCGTATGGCAATTGGCGCAGGTGCGTGCCGAGCGCACCGCGTAGATCGGCAGGGCCTGCACCGACGACGCGGTCATCATCACCGACGCTGTTATTAGGATTTGCCCGAGGCCAACGATGATGCTGCTTCTCATGGCGGACCCCCGAGCTCGACCCAGCGCAGGAGCAACACTTGATCGCTGGCGCTCAAGGGCGAGGCGGCGCCGGTCGGCATGGAGAAGGGCACCCAACCGTTGCAGGGCGATTGCGCCACCGGCGGGTCGCGCGGGGTGGGCATGAGCACCTCCGCGAACTCGGCCACGAGCTCCTCGCGCACCGCCACGCAGGCGTTGCGTACCCGACCGCTGTAGGCGCTGTCGTAGCGATCGAGCTCCACGCCACCGGCCAGTACACCGTTGCTGGCGTGACAGGGAACGCAGCTCTCCCGCAGCAGGGGCGCGATGTCGTGGGCGTAGGTGGGCGAGGCTGTGAAGATGGCCGGGTTGACCGCGTCGAGGGGTGAGGCGCCGCAGCCACCCGCGAGCAGCAGCACCAGTCCGAGCATCGGCGCGCGCTCAATCATCCTCTTCGTCCTCCTCATCCTCCTCATCCTCCTCGTCCTCGTCGTTCCACTCATCCCCGTGGCAGGTGTAGCAGCTTGGTGCCTCGGAGCCGCGCAGATGGCGGTTCTCGGCGCTCGCGGTGGTGAACTCAAAGCCGCCGTGACAGCCAATGGCGTCGCAGCTCAAGAAGTTGTCGGGTGGGCGTTCGTCGGGGCAGGGGATGACGGCGAGCCCGGTGGGGTCGTTTGGATCTCCACACAGAAATGGCTGCGAGAGCCGATCGGCGTGGAGGTAGCCGTCCTTGGAGCGCGAGTGGAGCGGCTCCGCCGGCGGGGAGAAAGTCAGCTCGACACAACCGCTCAGCCCGAGGCCGATCCCTACGGCCAGCGCTAGCACTGCGCGAGTCATGAGCATGCTCCAACGCTCACTACGCGGGCAGGGCCGCCTGGCACCGAGACGTACATATACGCCTCGGCACCAGATCGGTTCCGAGTCCCGCGAGCTATGTAATGAAAAAAACCTCCCCCATTGAGTCGCGGACTAGTAGCGGTCGCGCCCGCCGCCGCCGCCGCCACGGCCACCACGGCCACCGCCGCCGCCGCCGCCGCCGCCGAACGACCGACGCTTGTCCTCGGCCTCGTTGACCCGAATCTCGCGGCCGTCGAGCTCACTACCGTCGAGCTCGGACATGGCAGCGCGGGCGGCCTCGTCGTCAGGGAACGTCACGAAACCGAAACCGCGGGAGCGGCCGGTGTCACGATCGGAAATAACCTTCGCCTCGGTAACGTCGCCGAAACGCGCGAACGTCTCCATCAGGCTACCATCGTTGGTGTTCCAGCTAAGATTGCCAACAAACAACTTCATCTCTTCATCCTTGTCTGATCCGGCATGGGGTCTATTGCCCCACCCGGGAAGTCAACACCGGACTCTTTGTCCGTTTTCCTTTTCCCTCTGGGGGACCTCTCGGTCGCCCGCGGGTCTGGATCTCGAAAACAGGGACGCGAATCTCGAACGGAGCTGACCAGGATGTTGCTTCGGGCCGGCGGGTCTTGAGTCTACGTGGGTCTGTTTCACTATCCGCGGCGGGCAGTAGCACGTGCTGACCGGGTTCGTCCATGAATAAAACACTCACGGGGCCCTTCTTCTGGGGCGCCCAAACCTCCGTGCCCTGCCCAAATATCGGACCCGGGGTGCCCCTGGGCCCCGGCTTGACTCGACCCAGAGCTTGCCGCCACCATCCGCCGCATGCCCTCCTACGACCTGTTCATCTCCCTGGCCGTCGCCCTGGGCGTCGGTCTCCTGATCGGGCTCGAACGGGAGCAGTCGGCCGACGAGGCCGAAGCCTTCGGATTTCTCGGCGGAGCCCGGACCCACCCCATTTTCGCCATGGCCGGCGCCCTGTCGGTGCTGCTGGCTGGGCAGGTCGGGTTTTGGATCGTGGCCATCACCTTTCTCGGGCTGATGACGTTCGTGGTCCTGGGCTATCTCAACGATCTCAAACGCGGCGCCACGGCGGGCATCACCTCCGAGTCGGCCTTTGCGATATCCTTTTTACTCGGCGGCCTCGCCCTCTCTAACGGGATCATCGAGCCGCTCTCCCAGAAGCTGGTCGTGGTCGCCAGCCTGGGGGTGGCGGTCACGACCCTGTTGTCGTCAAAGCAGTACCTGCACCGCCTGGTGGAGAAGACCTCCAAGGCGGATGTCTACGCCACTCTCAAGTTCTTGATCGTCACGGTGATCATCCTGCCGCTGTTGCCGGACGAGACCTACGGCCCCCTCGACGTGCTCAACCCGTTCAACGTCGGCCTGATGGTCGTGTTGATCGCGGGTATCGGCTTCGTCGGCTACGTGGCCATCCGAGTCCTCGGCGCGGGCAAGGGCCTCGGCCTCACCGGCCTCATCGGCGGCCTGGTCTCCTCCACCTCGGTCACCCTTTCCTTCGCCGGCCGCGCCAAGACCGAGCCAAAGGTGGCCTCCGCCTGCGCCCTGGCGGTCATCTCCGCCTCGACCATCATGTTTCCCCGCGTGGCGGTGGAGGTCGCGGTGGTCAACCAGGACCTGCTGCCCAAGGTGCTGTTACCCCTCGGCGGCATGACCCTCGGTGGCGCGATCGCCGCGCTCTACTACTATCTCAAGGTTCGACAGGAGACCCCGGCCACGCAGGAGGAGGGGGTCGAGTTCTCCAACCCCTTTGAGCTCGGCTCAGCCCTCAAGTTCGGCGCGCTGTACGCCATCGTGCTGTTCGTATCCAAGGCGGCCACCGAATACCTCGGCGCCGGCGGCACCTATGCCGCGGGCATCCTGGCCGGCACCACCGACGTGGACGCCATCACCCTGTCCATGGCCAACCAGGCCAAGGAGGGTCTCGACCACTCGGTGGCCGCGACCACCATCATGCTCGGGGCGGCGTCGAACACCATCGTCAAGGCCGGGCTCGCCATCAGCCTGGGGGGCTGGGTCTTTGGCAAGCGCATCGCGGCCGCCTTTGGCTTGGTGCTGGCCGGGGGTGCTATTGGATTGGTGACGCTCTGGGTGTGGGGTTGAGCAGGCCGAGACCCCCGCCGCTCACAAAAAAGACCTAGGCCGCGCGGTCGCTCTTTTTGTAAGATGCCCGCGTTCCATCGCAGAAGGCCCTTCGACAAACTCAGGACTGGGGTACTATCGACATGATCAGCAGACGAATCTTCACGAGCTTGGCGCTGCTCGGCGCCCTATCCCTCGCCATCCCGGCCAGCGGCCTGGCGGCGAGCAAATCCCCCGCCGGTTATTGGAAAACGATCGACGACGATTCCGGCGATCCGCGGTCGGTGGTCAGGATCTGGATCGAAAACGGCAAGGCCTTTGGCAAGATCGTGCAGCTCTATCGCAACCTGGGCGAGAAGGATG
>JAUUZB010000856.1 GCA_030590185.1 Deltaproteobacteria bacterium | reverse complement strand
AAGCCGAGAGCCTGCATTTCACCGGCGATGGTCGTGACCTGAGCGTCGACGGCGGCAGCCTCAACCTGGTCTACGGCGAGGGGGGCTACCTCGAGCACTTCGACGCCGCGGCCCAGAACGTCGTCTACGCCGGCGATGATGGTGCCCAGGCGCACGTGGTGGACGGCCGGCTGAGCGCTGATTTCAACGAGGCGGGCGGCCTCACCGCATTCGGCGGCCAAGCCAGCCAACTCGACTTCGCCAATGGCGGCACCGCGGTGAGCGCCACCGACGCGGACCTACGCGTCACCTACGGCGAGAACGGCCTGATGGAGGGGCTGCAGGCCAGGACCGGCGATACCCAGATCAGCGGTGCCTTTGGTGCGGTCCAAACCCAGGGCGAGACAACCCTCGATGTCGCCTTCGGTGAGAACGGCAACCTGAGCCAGATCACCAGCACCACCGGTCAGTTCGATTTCACCGGGGTCAACGGCGACACTATCGGTGTTACCAACGGCGCGGCCGACGTCACCTTCTTCGCGGACGGAAGTCTACAAAACGCCACCGCCAGCGCGGGTCAGCTGAGCTGGCAGAGCGTCGATGGTGACGACCTGCGGGCCAGCGGCCTGCAGATGGAGTTGCAGTTCGCCGAGGGTGGGGTGCTGCAACACGCTCACGCCGAGAGCGGTGATCTGACCTACAGCGGTGGGCTCGGCAACATCAGCTCCACCGGCACCACGACCCTGGATGTTGGCTACGACGCCTACGGCAACCTCCAGAACCTCGACTTCACCAGCCAAGATGTTACCTACAGCTCACCCGAGGCGGACGTTCACGCCATCGGCGGTGAGCTGTCGATGCAGTTCCAGCCCGACGGCAGGCTCTCCTCGGTGCACGGTCAAACCGAGCAGCTCGAGATGGCCGGCGCCTTTGGCGAGCTCAGCGCCCAGGGGGAGACCACCGCTGATCTCGGCTTCGACGAGCAGGGCAACCTAGCGTCGGTCAACGCCCACGCCACCCAGCTCACCCACACCATGGATGGCAGCTCGCTGGCGATCACCGACGGCGACCTCAACGCGACCTTCGTCGGGGGCCAGCTCGAGAGCATCACCGCCAGCGCCGCCCAGGTTAGCCACAGCCAGGGCACCAACAGCTTCAACGTCACCGACGGACGGCTCGACGCACAGTACGAGAATGGCCAGCTCGCCTCGGTGACCAGCAGCCTGGGCCAGGGCAGCTTCGCCGGCAGCTTCGGCACCCTGCAGCTCGAGGAGGGCGGCAGCTTCAACGCCGAGTTCGATAACGGGGTGTTGTCGCGGATCCATGGCGACGTCCACTCCCTCGCCTACGCCGGCGACCACGGGCTACTGACCCTGGAGAACGGCACGGTGGACGGCACCTTTGCCGAGGATGGCACCATCGAGCACCTGGCGGTCGACACCCAGGGGCTCGACATGCAAACCGGCGAGGCCCACTTCACCGCCGAGAGCGCGGTGGTGGAGCTGACCCAGCTGTCGAACGGCAGCTCGGTGCTCACCGCCACCGGCCATGACCTGAGCATGACCTCGGCGACCGGCAACCTGACCGCCCTGGGTGAGACCACCCTCAACGTGGCCTACGACGCCGATGGTGACCTCAGCGCGCTCAACGCCAGCGCCGACGACCTAACCTTTGACGACGGCACCAACCGGCTCAACGCCCTCGGCGGCAACGTGGCGCTCGGCTTTGACGCCGACGGCCGGATCACTAGCCTGACCGGCAATGCCGATGCGGTCAGCTTCGCTGGCGCGGCCGGCGGGCTCGACGCCACCAACGGCCAGATCGATCTGGCCTACGAGGATGGCTCGTTGCGCTCGGCCACCGGCAGCGCCGCGACCCTGAGCTTCGTCGGCGATGGTCGCACCATCGACGCCAGCGGCGGCCACCTGGCCCTGGTGTTCGGCGAGTCGGGCTCCCTGCAACACGTCGACGCCTTTGCCGCCGCGGTGAGCTACAGCGGCGACGGTACGACCGCCAGCGTCAGCAATGGGCAGTTGGTGGTGGACTTTAACGAGGCGGGGGGCCTGTCCGGCTTCAGCGGCCGGGCGGATGAGCTGAACTTTGCTCAGGGGGGAACGGTGGTTTCGGCGGTGAGCTCCGAGTTGAACGTCGCCTATGGGGATGATGGTCTGCTCGATTCGGTGTCGGCCACCACCGGCGACGTCGACATCTCGGGGGAGTTCGGGCGCCTCACCAGCGAAGGCCAGCTCGCGGCGGCCCTGGAGTTCGACGACCAGGGGAACGTTAGCACCGTGACGGCCAGCGCCGACCAGTTGAGCTACCTCCAGGACCAGACCACGGTGGAGCTCACCGGCGGGAGGTTGGACGCGACCTTCAGCGAGGGTCAGCTCGCCAACCTCAGCGCCGAGGCGGCTGCCCTGAGCCACTCGGACGGTACTAATCTCATGAGTCTCGAGGATGGCCGACTCGACGTCGGCTTCGAGGATGGTCTGCTCACCTCGGCCACGGCGAGCATCGGCAAGGGGAGCTTCGCGGGCGAGTTTGGCACCATCGACATCGCCGCGGGTGCAGCCTTTAGTGTCAACTACACCGACGGCGTCCTCTCCGACGTGCACGGCGAGATCGCGGGTTTCACCTACGCCGGCGAGGGCGGCAACCTGAGCCTGGATCAGGGCTCCATCGACGGTACTTTCCGGGCCGACGGCACCATCGAGCGGATCGAGCTGAACGCCGAGGGGATCGATTTTACTGGCAGCTCGGAGCACGGTCAGGCGACCTCGGTTTCCTTTGCCAGCACCAGCGCGCTGCTGACCACCGGGGAGGACGGCTCCCAAACCCTGACTTTGAGCGGGCGGGGGGGCAACCTCGAGATCGACGGCCACCGGATCGGGATCGAGTCCTGCGAGCAACTCCAGGTCGTGACCAACGCCGACGGCGCCATCACCGGCATGGACGCCAGCTTCCCGGGCGACATCACCTTCGATGACGCCGACGGTGACCTCTCGGTGCGGGTTGCGGACCTCACGGGCTCCTTGCGCACCGGCGAGTCCGGCACGACCGCATCGCTCACCTTCTCCGAGACCGACGTGGTGATGCGCTCCGAGGGCCTCACCGTCAACCTCAGCGACGGCGCCATCGATGTTTCCGAGCGCGAGCTGCGGGTGCACATCGGTGACGCCCACCTGCTTCAGGAGATCGAGGGTCAGCTCGGCTTCCAGCTCGATGTGGTCGGTTTCGACATGAAGCTCAAGGCCGGTGAGAACGGCCAACTCACCGACGTCGAGGTCGCGGTCAAGGATCTCGAGGCGCACACCGACGACTTCAACGTCTTCGTTCGGAGTCCAGAGGGGGAGCAGTTCCGGTTGCACACCCGGTTCACCGACGACGGCACGGCGCTGCGAAGTGTTT
>JAUUZB010000847.1 GCA_030590185.1 Deltaproteobacteria bacterium | reverse complement strand
TGGCCTTCGGTGGTTCGAATCCACCCCTCGCCACCAAGCCTGAAGCCGTACCGCTTTAAACAGGGTCTGGCATGGCTGGAGTAGCTCAGTTGGCAGAGCATCAGCCTTCCAAGCTGAGGGTCGTGAGTTCGAACCTCATCGCCCGCTCCAAAAAATCCCCTGCCGCTCCTCCACCTGTTCAATCACACCGCTCGCCCACCACCCGCCGGGCGCGGTCACAGCGCATGCGTCCGTCGGCGCAACGATCACGGATATCGGGGCGATCGGGGTGGTGCTCGGCCAGGTCGCAGATCGCCTCCGCCAGAGCGCAGATCTGATCACGGAGCTCGCCGGCCTGATCACAGCGGGCCGCCGGATCGTTGGCGAGGTGCTCGCCCAGTTGTTGATCGAGGGCGGTGAGGTCCTTCGCCAGTGCGTCGACTTGAGACACACCTCCTCCAACCGCCGGTTCGGAGCTGATCTCGAGGCTCTCGACCAGCGGCGACGGTGACGCCGCCTGTCGTGCGCTCCCGGCACAGCCGCTCAGCCAAGGGACGACACCGACCGCCAGCGCCCAAAGGAGGGTTGTATTGTTCCTGGTGTCAGTCATTCGCGAGAAGATCATGGAGCAACCCATCACTGATCAACAGGGCCCGGTGCAGGGCAACCGCGGCCTCGGGTGCCCGTTCGAGCGCCTCGAGCGCCTTGCCACGGGCGATGTGAAGATTGGCGGTGAACAGATCTCGACCGTCCCCCAGCGCCAAGCCGCGGTCGCTCGCATCGAGGGCGCGCTGGGGCTCGCCCATCACCAAGTAGATATCGGCCAGACGAAAGAGTTGGTCCTTGCGAACCAAAGCCAGAATCTCCGGCTCGACGCCCACGGGTGCACGCTCAGCCAAGGCAGCCAAGAGAGTCTCCTCGGCCCACTGCGTCTTGCCGGCGGTGAGGGCCGCGTCGAGCTCGGCGTGGATCCGCGCCTGGTCAGCGACCCAGGCGCTCTCCGGCTCAGCCCGGCGACCGGCACAACCGGCGACCGCGACCCAAACGAACAGAGTAGCGACGAGCGCCAGGGCGATCGACCTCAGGCTCCGCCCACGCAGGCTTCTCACCGCTACCACCCTCGCTCTGCTCCAGCTCATCGCGCCGCCATCCTCTCCGGCTTCGCTGTGCCGATGTCGGCTTGCCGCCGGCAACGGGCCGTCAGCACGGAGTAGAGCCGCCGCCGGTAATCGGCCATCGGGCTGCGCAGGGCCTCGAGCCCGTCATCGCTCTTGGCCGCGACCCGGGCCTGGGTGGCGAGCAATTCCCGCGGGGGTTTGGGCAGTCCGTCCCACACCGAGCGGCGTTCGGTTTCCAAGACGACGGGCGGCTCAGGGGGGCTGGCCGGCGCCCGGTCGGCCATCCCCCGGGGCGCCGGGGAGTCGACGCTGAGCTGGGGCACGCTGGTCAACGCGACCCCAACGAACGCCACCGCCATCGCGCCCGCCGGCACCCAGACCGGCCATCCCATAGAGCGGGCTCGTTCCCAGACGCTCGCCCACCACGATTGGCGCGCTGCTCCCTCGGCGCGGGCCGACAGCTCGGGGGAACTGAGGAGCTCGGCGCGCACCTGATCCAGACGCTCCCCGTGGGTGTCGGCAAGATCACCGCTCGCCCGCAACAGCGCCGCGGCCCCAGCGAGCTGGTCGAGATCCTCCGGCGCTCCGGCGCCCGGCTCCTCCCCCTCCAACACGAGGCGCAGGGCCTCCGCCGCGGCGCGCTCCTCGGCCGTTGCTTCTGGCTCTGCCAAGGGCTCGCGTCCGTCGTTGTCACGCTCGTTCGTCAACGCAATCTCCTCGCCGGTTCAGGCGACCTCCCCGAGCAATTCGGTCCAGGCGCTACGAAATGCCCGAACCGCACGCAGTAACAGGACGTCAAATGTCCCCAACACGATCTCCAGCTCGGTGGCACATTCCTGCCGCGACTTGCCGGCCAAAAAGCGCAGCTCGAGCGCCCGGGCGTACCGCGGGTTGATGGCGGCGAGGCAACGCTCGATCCCCTGCACGATCTCCAATCGACGCAGCACCGCCGGCTCACCCTGCTCGCCTCGCCACAGGGGGGCCATGAGACTCTCGAAGCCGCGCGCCAGGCGATCGCGGCGGCTGCGCTGGCGGTGTAGGTCGTTCGCCTTGTTGCCGGCGACCCGCGCCAGCCAATGCCAGAGACTGACGTCGGTGAGCTCGATGCGATCCAGATTGCGCAACAGGGATTGGAAGGTCTCAGAGAGCGCATCCTGCGCCACATCTGCATCGCCGAGCCGGGGGAGGAGCACGCCGGAGTAGAGACGCGCGGCAAAGGCGGTGTAGAGCGCCGCAAACGCCTGGCGGTCACCGGACCGTGCCGCCACGAGCTGCGACCTTTCCCAGGCCAGGCCACCGGGCGCATCTTCCTCGTTGGGGCGCTCATCGGTTGCGGCACGGGCCAGTGAAGCTCGGTTTGACGGCACGGTCGGTACTCACGGGTCACCCCGTCTCGGTCTCTGCGCCCTTTAGCGGGAACCCTGGGCGCTGTCGATGAGCTCCAGGAATTCACGCCGGTAGCCGTAGGGGTCGCGGCCCAGGGCATCCTCGGCCAGCGCCTCGACGTCGGCCCAGCTCAAGGCACCCTTGTGCTTGGAGTCACGCAGAAGCATGCCGAAGCCGGCGACCGCGGCCGAGAAACGGAAGTCGTCGGAGCTACGCGTTAGGGAGTCGACGCCCTGTGCGGTGGTGACCGTGGTGCTGAGCAGTTGGCTTTTGGCAGCCGCCGGGTCCTTGTAACGCAGCTTGATGGTCAGCAGCTCGTCGCTCGCGGCGGCGGCGGCGATCTGACGTCGGCCCTGGTACTTGAGGGGGTCGACCCGCGGCCCATGGGTGGCATCGGCGGTATCGACGGTGTCGGCCAACACCAACTCGTAGATGGCGGTGACGCTGTGACCTGCGCCGAGGTCGCCGGCGTCCTTGGTGTCATCGTTGAAGTCGCGATCGGCGAGCAGGCGATTCTCGTAGCCAATCAAGCGATACTCCGCGACCAGGGTCGGGTTGAACTCGATCTGCAGTTTCGTGTCCTTGGCGATGGTCACCAGGGTGCTGGCCAGCTCGGTCACCAGGACCTTCTTCGCCTCCTCGATGGTGTCGATGTAGGCGTAGTTGCCGTTCCCGTGGTCCGCGAGTTGCTCCATGGTGGAGTCGTTGAGATTCCACATGCCGAGGCCGAGCACGGTCAGGAAGATGCCGAGATCCCGCTTCTTCTCGATCAGACGGATCAGGGAGCCCTCGTTGGTGACACCAATATTGAAATCGCCATCGGTGGCGAGGATGACCCGGTTGACCCCGCCCTCGACGAAGTTGGAAACCGCCACGTCGTAGGCGAGCTGGATTCCGGCTCCGCCATTGGTGGAACCCCCAGCCT
>JAUUZB010000236.1 GCA_030590185.1 Deltaproteobacteria bacterium | reverse complement strand
GGAGACCGGCGATCCGGTGCCGGGCGCCCGGGTGTCCCTGATTGAATACGATTGGCGCAGCAGCCACCGGCAGGTTGAGGAGGCGCGTACCCCGGCCAATGGCAGCGTGCATTTTCGTTCGCGCCGCGGCGACGCCGACTATTTCGTGATCGCCAAAAAGGGCCGGCAGCTCGCCACCACCCCGGACTATCTCTACCTCGAGCCGTCCTATCGGGAGCCGGCCGAGACCGCGAGCCTGGTCTTCACGGACCGTTCGATCTACCGGCCCCTCCAGACCATCCATTGGAAGGTGGTGGTGTACGCCGGCCGGGAGGGAAAGCTCGCGACCCGGCCGAAGCGCTCCGCACAGGTCAGCCTGATCGACGCCAACGGCGAATCCGTGGCCGTCGCGTCGGTCACCACCAACGACTTTGGCACCGCCTCCGGCGAGTTCACCATCCCGGCCGGTCGTCTGCTCGGTGCCTGGCGGGTGCAGTGCCATCCCTACGGCTCGGCCTCGGTGCGGGTCGAGGAATACAAACGCCCAACCTTTGAGGCAAAGCTGCTCGACCCCGACAGCCCGATCCGCCTCAACCAGCCGACGGTTGTGAAGGGCGAGGCGCGCTATTACTTCGGCCTGCCGGTAACCACCGGGCAGGTGAGGTGGCGGGTGGAGCGCACGCCGGTCTATCCGTGGTGGTGGAGCTCGTGGGGTTGGGGGCGCGGAGGTCGCGCCCAACACGTGGCGAGTGGGACGACCAGCCTCGCTGCCGAGGGCGGTTTTGAGATCGCCTTTACCCCGGCGGCGGACGAGCGCCTCGCCGAGACCGCCAAGGGCGTGACCTATCGCTTCGCCGTGAACGCCGAGGTTGTCGACGAGGGTGGCGAGACCCGGACTGCGACCCGGGCATTTCGGCTCGGCTTTGTCACGGTGGAGGCGAGCATCGAAGCGAGCGCTGGGTTCGTGCGCGCCGGCGAGGCCGCCCGCTGGTCGATTCGACGCAGCGATCTGGACGGCGTGGCGGCGCCAGGCAAGGCCCGCTACCGGCTCGTCAGCTTGAAGGCGCCGGCCGAGGCGCGTCTGCCCGCGGACCGGCCGTTGATCCGCCCGCCTAGTCAAGGTGACCGCGAGCCCTACGCCACACCAGGTGACCGCTTCCGACCCCGTTGGGAGAGCGACTACGATCCGCTCGTCGTGCTGCGCGAATGGGAGGACGCAGATCAGGTGGCCGCCGGTGAGCTGACCCACGACGCCGCCGGCCGGGTGACCCTCGAGCTGCAGGGTCTGACCGCGGGCGCCTATCGCCTGCGCTACGAGACGCTCGATCCCTTTGGCGCCACCCACGAGGGCGCCCACGAGGTCGTGGTGGTGGGGAAGGGCGCCGAGCTACCGCTGGCGGCCTTTCTGCGCCTGGAGCAGGACACGGTGCATGTCGGTGAGAGCGCCCGGCTCGCGGTGCACTCCGGGTTGCTCGACCAGACCATGTACCTCGACATCTACCGCGACGAACGGCGGCTCGAACGACGGCGGCTAACGTCGAAGGACGGCCTGCGGATCATTGAGATCCCCGTGCCGGAGAAGCGGCGGGGCGGGTTCGGTTTGGTGCTCTGGGCGGTGCGTGACCACCAGTTGATTGTCCTGGCGGATGAGGTCTCGGTGCCCTGGGACAACAAGGATCTGCGCGTCGAGCTAGCGACCTTCCGGGATCTGGTTCGCCCAGGGGCCGAGGAGACCATCACCGTCAAGGTCACCGGCCCGGCGGGCGAGGACAGCGCGGTGGCGGCGGCCGAGGTGCTCGCCTACATGTACGACAAGAGCCTCGACAGCTTTGTCGGCCACAGCCCACGGCGACCGCTGGATCTGTTTCCGGGCCTCACGGGCTACGTGCTCGGCACGGCCACCCTCGGACGGGTGGTTGGCCACTCGGTTGGGGGCCGGGGGTTTGGCGGTTTGCCGAGCTACCCGAGGTTCGTCCCGGACCGCCTGGTCGTCCTCGGGGGCTACGGGATCGGCGGTTCGGGCGGGCGTTTCCAGCGCCGGCTCTCGCCCAAGAGCTCGAGGCGGTCCAAGGCTATGCCCGGCGCCCCCCCCGAGCCGTCGAGGACCGTTGAGAAAAAGTCCAAGCCGCGCAAGGGCGGCGGCGGTGACAATGGCGACGATGACGCCCTCAGCGGGATCGCGGGGCTCGGTGTCGCTACCGCCGAGGAGGCGTCCGAGACCGGGGTAGGGGCGTCGCCGCCGGAGGAGGCAGCGGTCGAGCTGCGCAGCGATTTCTCCGAGACCGCATTCTTCTTTCCCCACCTGATCACCAACGCCGACGGCACGGCGGACCTCACCTTCACGGTCCCGGACTCGGTCACCACCTGGAACGTCTGGGCCCATGCCCTGACCCGTGATCTGGCCTCCGGCGCGGTCAAGGGCGAGACCCGGAGCGTCAAGGATCTCATGGTGCGCCCTTACCTGCCGCGTTTCCTGCGCGAGGGGGATCGGGCCGAGCTCAAGGTGGTGGTGAACAACGCCTCGGAGCGTGAGCTCAGCGGTGAGTTGGTCTTTGACATCATCGACCCGGCGACCGAACAGAGCGTGCTGGCGACCTTTGGACTGGCCGCGGCCGCCGCCAAGCGAACCTTCACGGCCCCCGCCGGTGGCTCCACCAACCTAACCTTTTCGGTGACCACTCCGCCGCGGGTTGGGCTCGTGGCGATCCGTGTGACGGCCCGGGCCGAGGGGTTGAGTGACGGTGAGCTGCGTCCGAGCCCAGTGTTGCCCGGCCGCATGCACCTGGCTCAGTCGCGTTTTGTTACCCTGCGGGGCGAGGCCAGTCGCGAGATGGTCTTCGAGGATCTGGCCGCCGCGAACGACCCAACTCTGATCAACGAGCAGCTCGTGGTGACCCTGGACGCGCAGCTCTTCTACGCCGTGCTCTCGGCCCTGCCCTATCTGGTCAACTACCCCTACGAGTGCAGCGAGCAACTGCTCAACCGCTTCATCTCCACCGGCATCATGACCGCCCTGTTTGACAAGTACCCGGCGATCGCTCGGATGGCCAAGCAGATGGCCAAGCGGGAGACCCAACTCGAGAGCTGGGCCGCGCCCGACCCCAACCGCAAGATGGCCCTGGAGGAGATGCCCTGGCTGCGCGAGGCGCGGGGTGGAGGCACGCAGAGTGACGAGCTGGTCAACGTCCTCGATCCACGGATCGCCAAGGCCCACCGCAGCGCCGCCCTGGACAAACTCCAAAAGGCGCAGACCTCCAGCGGCGGTTTCCCCTGGTTTCCGGGGGGCCCGCCCTCGCCGTACATCACCCTCTACCTGGTCCACGGTTTCTCGAAGGCGTTGGAGTTCGGCGTCGAGGTGCCGCGGCCGATGATCACGCGGGCCTTCGCCTATCTCCACCGGCACTTCATCGGCGAGATCGTGGCCGACATGCGCTCTCGCGACTGTTGTTGGGAGTTCATCACCTTTCTCGGCTACGTGCTCTCCAACTATCCGGACGACTCCTGGACCGGCGGCGTGTTCAGCGACGCCGAGCGCACCGAGATGCTCGACTTCTCCTTTGGGCACTGGAAGCAGCACTCGCCCTACCTGAAGGGCTACTTGGCGCTCACCCTCGAGCGTCGCGACCGGCACGACGACGCGATGTTGGTCTGGCAGAGCGTCATGGACTCCGCCAAGACCGCTGAGGATCAGGGGACCTTCTGGGCCCCGGAGGATCGCGGCTGGCTCTGGTACAACGACACCATCGAGAGCCACGCCTTTGCCATCCGGACTCTGATGGAGGTGGAGCCGAAGAACGACAAGCTCGACGGCTTGGTGCTCTGGCTGTTCATCAACAAGAAGCTCAACCATTGGAAATCGACCCGGGCCACCGCTGAGGTGGTCTACTCCCTGGCCCGCTATCTCGACGCCACCGGCCAGCTCGGCGCGCGCGAGGCGGCGACGGTGACCATCGGGGATCTCGAGCGGGAGTTCGAGTTCGCGCCGGACGTCTATAGCGGCAAGAAGAACCAGATCCGGATCCCAGGGGAAGAGATCGACCCGGCGACCTCGTCGCGCATCCGGGTCGAGAAAACGACCCCGGGGTATCTCCTCGCCTCGGCCACCTGGCACTTCTCCACCGAGCGCATGCCAGCGGAGGCGCGGGGCGATTTTCTCGGCATCACTCGGCGGTTCTTCAAACGGACAAAGGACGGCCGCGAGATCACCTTGGAGCCATTGGCCGACGGCGCCCGCCTCGCGCCGGGGGACGAGGTGGAGGTGCAGATCTCAATTCGGGCCAAGCACGCGGCCGAGTACGTGCACCTACGCGATCCGCGGCCCGCTGGGTTCGAGCCGGTGAGCAACCTCTCACGCCACCGTTGGGATCTGGGAATCTATTGGTACGAAGAGGTCCGCGACTCGGGGACGAATTTCTTTTTCGAGCGGCTGCCGGTGGGGGAGTACACGTTCAAACACCGGATCCGTGCCGCGGTGGCCGGGACGTTCAAGGCGGCGCCGGCCACTCTGCAACCGATGTATGCGCCGGAATTCGCGGCCTACTCGTCGGGCTCGGTGGTGACGATTGAGCCCTGAGGCGGCTGGCGTTTCAGCCCACGGCCATAGCGTCGTCGTCGAACACGCCGTCGAACAGGGCGGTGACGATTGAGCCCTGAGGTGACGGGCGTCTCAGCCCACGGCCATGCCGTCGTTGTCGAACACGCCGTCGAACAGGGCGGTGGTCAAGTAGCGCTCCCCCGAGTCGGGCAGGATTACCACAATCGTCTTGCCCTTGAAGTCGGCCTGGGCGAGCCGCAGCGCGACGGCGACGGCGGCACCGGAGGAGATGCCGCTGAGGATTCCCTCCTCGCGGGCTAGGCGGCGGGCGAAGTCAAAGGACTCATCGTTGGTGACCTGCTCCACCCGGTCGACCGTGGAGAGGTCGAGGTTGTCCGGAATGAAGCCGGCGCCGATCCCCTGGATTTTGTGCGGCCCGGGCGCGATTTCGTCACCAGCGAGTTTTTGGGTGATCACCGGGCTGTGGGTCGGCTCGACCGCCACCGAGGTGATCGCCTTCTCCTTGGTCTGCTTGATGTAGCGCGACACTCCGGTGATGGTGCCGCCGGTTCCCACACCGGAGATCAGCACGTCGATCTCGCCGCCGGTGGCCTGCCAGATCTCGGGGCCGGTGGTCTTCTCGTGGATGGCCGGGTTGGCCGGGTTTTTGAACTGCTGGGGTAAAAAGTAGCGTTCCGGATCGGCTTCGGCCATTTCCTCGGCCTTTTGCACGGCGCCCTTCATGCCCTTGGCTCCCTCGGTGAGCACCAACTTGGCGCCAAAGGCGGCGAGTACCTTGCGCCGTTCCATGCTCATGGTGTCGGGCATGGTGAGGGTCAGCGGGTAGCCCCGTGAGGCCGCGACGTAGGCCAGGGCGATGCCGGTGTTGCCGCTGGTCGGCTCGACGATCTCCTTGCCCGGGCCGAGCAGGCCGCGTTCCTCCGCATCCCAGATCATGGCGGCGCCGATGCGACACTTGACGGAGTAGGCCGGGTTGCGGCCCTCGACCTTGGCCAACACGTTGGCGTCCTCGGCTCCGGCGATGCGCTGGAGCTTGATCAGCGGGGTGTTGCCGATGGAGCGGGAGTTGTCAGCGTAGACGTCGGACACGGCGTTCTCCTGGGTAGGTCCTGTTGCGTTACTAAACGACGTTCAATATACTAAACTAGTTTGATTTGTCAATCATTGTTTAGTATGCTGAATTTCTCGGGACGTCATGGACGAGATCAACCAACAGGTGGCCGAGCGGCTGCGGCGGCTGCGCAAGGTCGAGAACCTGAGCCTCGAGGAGCTGGCCTCCCGGTCCGGGGTGAGCCGCGCCACCCTTAGTCAAATCGAGACCCTCAAGACCAACCCGACCATCGCGGTGCTGTGGAAGATCTCCCAGGGTCTGGGGGTCTCCTTTGCGGAGCTGCTCGGCAGCGACAGCGCCTCTGGGGTGCGGCTCTCCCGTTTCGCCGACGCCCGTTACCTCTATTCGAAGAACCGCGAGTTTCGCAGCCGGCCCCTGTTGGCCAACGTGCCCGGGCACCGGGTGGAGCACTACGAGCTGTGGCTCGAGGCGGGCGCGGTGGAGGCGGCGGAGCCTCACCCGGCCGGCACCGTCGAGCAGGTATTCGTCACTAGGGGCCGTTTGCGGCTCGAGATCGGCACCGAAGCCTACGAGCTCGAGCCCGGGGACGCTCTGCTGTTCCCGGCCGACGTGCCCCATCGGTATCTGAGCCAGGGTGAGGAGGCCTTCAGCGGGTTCACCCTGATTCTTTACGCCGCCTAGGCCTAGGGGTCAGGACTACCCACTTGACACTTAGCGGTTGCGGCCGCGAGAGACCGCCCAACCCACAGCCGAGTGCTTTGGGCGTCACCGCTCGGTGCCGCACCAGAGCCTAGGGGTCAGAGCCTAGAGCCTAGGGGTCAGGACTACCCACTTGACACTTAGCGGACGCGGCCGCAAGAGCTCGGCCAGCCCACAGTCGAGCGCTCTGGGCGTCACCGCTCGGTGCTACACCAGATCTCCATCCAGGCTTCGATTTCCTCCGTCCGGCGTTTCCCCAACGCGGCCAGCACCTTGGCGGTTTGGC